>JBBRVK010000036.1:0-7986 GCA_038247045.1 Minisyncoccia bacterium
AGAATAACTAGAATTTCTTGTATAAAATGCATACCCACCACGAAAAGGCACATTATTCCCTGCCCCATCTGTAAAATATAAACCACCAAAATCCTGACCCAGATAACTAGAATGACCACCATTCATATAAGTAAAGGCGGGATCATAACCAGAAATTAGCCCATCGTCATATGAATAGCTATAAGCAAATTTTTTATTATATTTTAATTCTGCTTTTACTGTTGTTGGCGTTGTTGGAGTAGTTGCAAAAGTAATAATTATTTTTTTGTTTGCATCAGCTCTGACTTTGGTTAAAGGAAAAAAAAGGCCAGAGTATAAAACTCCAACCAGTAAAACAAGGGTAATAAAAAACTTATTTCTTGGCATAGATATATTATAAACAAATTACAAAATTAAAACAAACTACAGACTTGGGTCATTGTAAGCTGAGAAATTAGTATTGATATCTATCTCATTCCTAGTCTTTTGATCAAATATATTTGTAGTATTTTTAAGTAAATCTTCTTTCAATAAAGTCTGATTACCCTTTTGTTCTATTTGAACCTGAAACATTTGCTCATTCCTAATCTCATATAGTAAATAAAAACTAAATAAGATAAGAATTACTACTAAAGAAAAAAATACATAGATTAAAAAGGCCCAATGCTTATGAGGATTAATTTTAAAAAAATCATTTATAAAATTAAATTTATTTTTTATTTTGGGCAAAAGATTATCCATATATATATTATAAACTTAAAACACTAAAAGTAATACTAGACTGCCATGTTGATTTAATTACGGGGATTACACCCTTTATATTTTTTGCTGTACTGTCGATAACGTTCTTCTCAATCTCTTTCATTAAGCTTAAAGAATTTATTTTTATATTATATGGTGCATTTTCCAAAAGAGAGATAACTTTTATTACATTTGAGAAACTTCCAGTCATATATACACTTATTAAAATTTTATTTTTTTCAGTTTTCTCAATTTCAACACTCTTCACTATTAACTCTACTCCATTATTTAAACCAGTGTTTTCTAGGTATTCCACAAAAGAATCAATATTTGAAGGATTCACGAGATAATTATTTATTTTCTTATTTATATCTCCGAGTTCTGCCATTTTTTTTTCGAGAACACTTAATTTTTCTTTTTCAGAAATTTTTTCAGTTAATGTCGAGATAACAACAGAAGTATGTTTGTTTTTATTCTTTATCACATTGAAAAAATAGAAGAAAAACACAATAAAGGCTACCAGTAAGCTGGTGGATAAAATTAGTATTAAATTTGTTTTATTGTTTTTCATGTTATTTTAATACTATTGAAATCGTAAAATTAATATCATTTTTATCTAAAAAATCAGAGATTGGCAAGGTCGCTGAAACAATTTTTGGATTTGCATCAAGATTTGATTTAAAAATTCTTAATGTTGCTCTATCGCGAGATGTTCCACTAATTTCAAGTGATAAAGTTTTATCTTTTTTCTGACTGAAAAGTATTTGGTTAAAAGTAATCCCTTCTGGTTTTGTATTTAAAATCATACCAAGTACATCCCTTTGGAGTGAGTAACTAGTATCAACAGACGACAATAGCGTTAAGTTTGTATTAATATTTGAAATCGCAACATTTAAATCTTTATTCGTAAGATCTTTATTGATATTATTAAATTCTTCTAATTTACCTTCTTCTATATTTAATTTTGAAACTGAGAAGAAATAAGATGGCGTTAACAAGAGAATAAAAATTAAAACAACAAAAGAGATTAAACTCATAAAAATAATTATAAATCTTTTCCAATATTCTTTTGACAATAAAGTTTTTTCATCTGTGGGTAAAACATTTACGACTGGATTCGACAAATAAGAATAATCACCGAGAGCAAGACCTAAAACAGTTACATAGCTTAGTGACTCTTCAAAAGACATTCTAGGTATTGATATTTCCATGTCAGAAATATTTACCCAAGCACTAGCATGATCAACTCTCATTTTCATACTAGCCTGTAAATAATCAGAAAGTCCTTTTAAATTTGCGTCGCCTCCACATAAAATAATCCGACTAATTTGATCATGTTTTATACCAACATCGTCATGATTTTTCCAATACACGTATTGTTTATTCAATTCATCTTTCAAAACAGAAATCCCATTTAAAATTACCGGAAAGATATCCTCAATATTAGAAGCTCCATCAAGGCCATAAGAATGTTTCATCTCTTCTGCTTTATCGAAAGAAATATCATAATTCTTAGCTATCATATTTGTAAGAGTTGAACCACCAAGATCAAGGGTTGTCGTAAAAAAGACCCTACCATCATGGACAATTGAAACCCCTGTTCGGCTATCCCCAAAATCAACAATCATAATAGTTTCTATATCTCCAGATGGAACAACAGCCCGAGCAATAGCTTGGGCTTCAAGTTCAAAAGATAAAGGAATTAAACCTGAACCCTTAAAGACAGATAAATAATTTTCTATCGTCAAAATTGCAACAGCCGAAACCTCAACAATGATATTATTTTCAGACTCCGAAATTATTTCGTAATCAAAAATTGTATCAACTGCCTTAAGTGGAATATGTTCTTCAATTTGAAGCAAAATTATATTTCTTAAATCACCTTCTTTTACTTTTGGCAGAGAAACTGTGAACAAATACATTTGTTCCTCAGGCATAGAGACCCGAACATAATGAAGATTTTCTTTTTTCTTTAATGCCCTTAAAATATCTGTTAATTTTTCTTTATTTTCAATCTTTCCAGAAACAACAACTCCCGCTGGAATCTTTTCTTTACCAAATCTTCCAAGTCGAAGACCCATTGGTGTTGCCAATAATTCACCATACTTAATAGATTGATCAGAAATATCTATTGAACAAGAGTTCATAGCTAAGTATGAAAGAGTGGGAAAGTAACGATTGTATAATTGCTTCATGTTTTATTATTATACTCTACTCTTAAATGATATAAAAGAGATTATTTAGAATTTTGAAGTTTATTCTTAATAATTTTTATTATTATTGGAAGAAAAGAAATAAAAATAATTAAAAAAGCTATTGGGATTATATATCTATCAGGATTAGAAATCATTCCGCCTAAAAAATAACCAAGTAGTGTCATCCCTGAGACCCAAAAAATTCCACCAAAAATATTATAGGTAATGAAAGTAAAATAATGCATTTGACCAATACCTGCAACTATTGGAGCAAAAGTTCTAATTATTGGAACAAAACGAGCCAAAATTATTGTATATTTTCCGTGTTTTTCATAAAATTGTTCTGCGTCATAAATACGCTTCTTTTTAAAGAAAAAACCAGCATCGCGTTCAAATAATTTACGTCCGTATTTTTTACCAGACCAATACCCAATACTATCCCCTAAAATAGCTGCAATAATACAAAAAATTATAATTTGATAAATATTAAAAATTCCTTGGGAAGCTAAAATTCCAGCAGTAAAAAGAAGTGAGTCACCTGGAAAAAAGAATCCAAAAAACAATCCTGTTTCTGCAAATATAATAAATATAATTCCAATTAAACCTACAGTTGTAATAATCAAAGTTGGATCAAGCATTTTAGTATAAGAAAAATAATAATAAATAATTAAATCTTTAGTGTGAGGCCTTGCCTTTGATGAACATAAGACAAAGCCTCAATGGGAAAATAAATAATAAATTAACGAACTTTTGAGCCTACTTCAACTGGAACTTCTGATATTAAAAAAACTGGTTTTCCATCTAACCCATCTACCGCCATAAGCATTCCATTACTTTCAATACCTTTAATTGTTCTAGGTTCTAGATTTAATATATATAATACTTGTTTACCAACGAGAATTTGTGGGTCAGGATAGTATTCATGAATACCAGAAACAATCTGACGTAATTTAGAATTACCTTCCTCGTCCAACTCGTTGAAATCAATCATGCATTTTAAAAGTTTATCAGTATCAATAACTGCTTCAACCTCCATAATCTTACCTAATCTTATATCCATCTTTTTAAATTCCTCGTATGAAATATTTTCCATTTTGTTAGTATATCATATATTAAAATTTGAAAAACATAGATTCAAACATTTTATTTTTTAAATTAAAACTATTCGCATGACCAAAATGTCCCATGTATGACTTCATCATTGATATATGGCATACATTAAATAATCCATCTTCACTGTCTCTATACTTATATAGTTTATCTTTAAATCTTTTCACCACCTTTTGCCTTACTAGTGTATGAGTTGGTTTGATAAAATAACCCAAAAAATCAATACCTTTCGAGACATGTTGTAGAGTTATTTTATTCGGATGTAAATCAAGGTCCAAACTTTGTTTCAGAAAATTTTTAATAATCGGAATTTGTAACAACAGTTTATCTTTATCCATATCAACAATCAAAAAATCATCTACATATCTTGCATAATTGGGATATAAAAGTATCTTAGTAATAAAATGGTCAAGTTCATTTAGATATATATTGGCGAAAAATTGTGAAGTCAGATTTCCAATGGGTAAACCTTTCCCTATTTCATTATGTAAGAGAGATTTGTGTGGCGGAATAAGTTTTTGAAGTTGTGGGTCACCTTTATACACATAATTGCTAGTCGGGTCGTGAAAGATGATAACATTTGTAAGCCAAAGCATATCATTTTTCCATAATTCACTTTTTACAATATATGAATATATTTCTTTTTCAATCAGCCTGGTTAATATAGATTTATTTATTGATGGAAAAAAACTTCGAATATCAAGTTTAAGATAATATCCATTTCCGTTATGGTAGATAAATTCTCTAACCGTTCTAACTCCCCTATGGGTCCCCTTATCTATACGATTAGAATATGAATGCTTTATAAAATGTTCATTATAGAAAACAGATATTTCATTACAGTAAAGATGATGGATAACTCTATCTCGAAAATCAGCTGCGAAAATTTCACGCGGGACAGGCTTCGTCACCACAAAACAAATATGTCGTGATGGAGTATAAGTATGACGGATTAATTCATCTCGTAAGGCTATAAGATTCTTTTCATAATCGACTTCAAAGAGAAGTGCATTAACTGTATGACCCTTACCTTTTTTGCATTCATTATAGGCACGATAAAGTTTTTCAAGTGTAAATATTTCTGACATAAATAATAAAAAGTGAACATTTTTAAAAATTGCAAGGTATTGTCTTGCAATTTTTAAAATAAAACAACCTGAGGGCCAGAGGCGGGAATGCTCGAACGCAACGGACGAAGTTGTTATTGTTCATATTGTCATTATTGACATTGCCATCGTTGAAGTTCACAATCCAAACATTGTCTGTGTTGTTCTCGTAGGCAGTAGATGACCAATAGTTGTCCGACTGAGTAATATTATGAAGTTTCTAACTTAGTGAGTCTTTCATTTACATAATCCTCCACCATATAGATGAAGAGTAGAAACTGAATTCCCAAACCTACACTAATATATTTTCCAAATATATTATTCTGAGGAACATTAAAATAGTAAAACTATTTTAGAATGCTTTTCCTCCAGCCCTCAGCTTGCTTTGATAACTCGACAGATTTTTCTAACATATATAGATAACTTTTTTCTCCACCCAACTGCTTTAGCTCATTGGCAATTCGTAAAGATATAATGATTGATTCCGATGACCATATTAAATCTTTCAGTAACACTATTCTCTCTTTAACTTCCCTTGTATTATTTATTTCAAGAATTAATCTTATGCACTCAATATTTGCTTTTATAATCTCTCCACCTAAAAAATATTTATACTGTTTCCCAAACTTCGGAATTCTCTGATAATTTTCACGCAACAATACAAACGCTGTATTATATATCGGTAAATGTGAATACTGAGCCATTAATTTTATTTTTCATTTTTAAATTTATAAAAGTTTGCTCTGTCTCACTAGACAGAGCAAACGGGACCCCAAAGAATCAAATCACCAAATAACCTATTCTCGAACGCAACGGACGAAGCTGTTACCGTCCATATAGCCAATGTAGACAAGGCCATCGTTGAAGTACACAACCCAAACACCGTCTGTGCTGTCCTCGTAGGCAGTAGAAGACCAATAGGCGCCCGACTGAGTAAAAGGAAAGCTTGGATTTATTGCAGGACTAAATCGACCATAATCGACCAATGATTGAAGTTCGTTCACGTTTGGAAGATGCCAGCCAACACCATCTAGGGCTAAACCTTCACAATAGTTAATAGCAGGAGAGCTTCCATTTCCATTATCCATAATCATAGCAGTAGCACTACCTCCCGAACAATCGAGCCCTGTTTGACCCGCAGTACACTTCTGCCAAGTAAGACCTGTGTTGTTGTCTAGAATGGTACCATCACCCTTATCGGCATATGACTTTGCGAGCCCTCTTTGAGACTCTCCATCTTGATTTGTGTTTGCACATAGGATTTTAGAAGAAGACCCATAATTAGCACTGAAAGCGTTACAGTGTGATTGTCCAGTTTTAAGTATTCCACCTGATGAACCTGCAGTAGCTGAGCCACTAACCCCAAATATACTCGTCCCTGTTGCAATCTTTGTACCATCTATAGCTGTGATTTTGTTCTTTAATAAATCATAAGTATCACCGAGAGAGTACATAGTAGATGATACTGTAGAAGGTGTCGCAAAGTCAGTGGACGGAGTATTTGCTCCTGTATTTACGAGTTGGTATAAGTCAGAGAGAGACTTCATGGTTTTGGCAGGAACTCCTGGAGGAGTCAGAGAACCAGCGTATGCGACGGTGACTCCGACTAAAACTGCTATGATAATATATAGAACATTTTTTAAGATTTTATTTTTCATATAAATATAATTGTTAATAATTAATAATACATAGGCAAGGCCTATGGGGTAAGCTTTGCTCTTGTGAGTGGTCCGACAATACCATCTCCTTTTAGATTGTTGGCTAATTGGAATTTGATAACTGCTTGTTTGGTGAGTTTACCGAAAATACCATCAACAATACCAGAGTTATAGTTGTGGGCGTTTAAGTATGTTTGTAAAGCTTTTACGTCATCACCTTTCATGAGAGGGATTAAGAGTTTCAAGGTGCGGGTAATAATAGGTGTTTGGTTGTTGCTGTTTGGTGTTAGGATAGGAGAAGTTATCTGAGTTGGGAATTCTTGTGCAAGTTTGGAAGCTTCTTGTATGTTGCCATTATTGATTAGATTTGTATATCTTGATTGTACAGTTGAGCCAGAGGAAGTATGGGAAACTGGAGTTACTGTTGTTGTTTGTCTCCAATCTGTGACTACTTTATTGTTGGTAGTGCCAAAACTTATCCAGCCAATGTTTTCACCATAGGCTTGACCCTCGAATACTCCATCTGTTATTCCGACTTGGGAGAAGTCTACCCATCCTACGTTTTCACCCCAAGCGTAGCCTCCAAGTGTTCCATTTGTATTTGTGATGGTAGAGAGGTCTATCCATCCTATATTCTCACCGTATGCACTACCTCCGAGTGTAGTGTCAGAGACTGTGACATGGATGAAGTCAATGAAGCCGACGTTCTCTCCCCAAGCATAGTGGTAAGTGGGGTCTATGGTGCCTGTGGAAGCGAATGCATCTTTACCTAAGATTAGGATAGAGAATATGAAGATAGAAAGAAATATCTTTTTGAATATTTTACTTTGCATTATATTTTGATTTTTAAATTGATAATATTAATAAACGACTTTTGATTTTGTCTTTTAATTATACCATATCACCCCCCCCCGCAAACAACTTTGGTAGATTTTAGAATAAATATAATGATTAAAATAAGATAAGATCAAAAAGTATCTAATTCATGCATATGCACAGATTAGATACTTTTAGTAAAAAAAGAAACATGAAGAGTACTTAATTATTTTTTCTATCTAAATACCTTTGTAATATTAGGGCGGCGGCGGAATCATCTATTTTTTTATTTATTTCTTTTTTATCCTTTCTGGCATTATTTTCTTTTTTGCCATCATTACCTCTAGCAAAAACTGAGGTCAAAAATTCTTTTTGAAAATA
>JBBRVK010000037.1:0-7409 GCA_038247045.1 Minisyncoccia bacterium
AGCAAAAAATGCTGATAATAAAATATATGAAGTTAGAGTAAAATAAAGTATTGGTAAAAAGTGATAAGCAATCAAGAGAAAGACAATACCCATTCCAAATTCTACTAATGGATATTGATGAGATATTTTTTCTTCACAACGGCGACATTTACCAGATTGAATCAAAAAAGAAAAAATAGGAATTAATTCATACCATCTCAAGTTGCGATTACAGGTCATACAGATTGAACGTCCCTTAACTATTGTTCTCCCTGTATTAAGTCTATAAATAACAACATTCAAAAAACTTCCAATAACAGTTCCAAGTAAAAAGATAAAAATAAAAGTAATTATATTCATATCTATTATTATATCATTCTCTTTAAATCTTGACTATGATGCAGGACAAAGTGCTGTGTTAGTCATTGAAGTTATTCTTGTCCCCACAAAACCCTTACTATCAACACAAAACATATTGGTAGTTCCCCCATTCTTATTTAATAATGGTATTTCTATTGCCCAGGTAACTCCATTTTCATTACAGGTTGCAACTGAAGTACTAGCAACAGGAACATTGTTTTCTCCTGCACTTGCAAGCTTTGAGGCAATTGCAGCCGTATCAGCTATATTCTTAATCGATTTAGCTCCGTTTCCACACACTCCAGTAAAGTGAAAATTATTTAAAGAAGCATATATTTCAGCCTGAGCAGGAGCGCTCTTTAAATTCGCCTTAATAGCAGTGTCGGCACTTTTAGTCTTTGCTAAGGCAAGATTTTGTAAGACTACACCCGCGAGTATACCAATAATAGCTATAACAACCAATAATTCAATAAGAGTGAAACCTTTATTTTTTTTCATGATGTATTTTAAATTAAAAAATATTTAATTAATTATTTTAATAATAGATAGATAACATTCCAGAACATTAACCCTTACCTCCCAATATCCCCTGTTTAACTCAACCAAGATTATATAAAACCAAGAACCTCAACCATTTAAAAAATTTATAGTTTAAAATTAAATTAAAAATAACTGGAGTTAAGACTCCAATTATCGATAAAATAAAAAAAAGTTCTATAAATAAAAAAACTTTATTGACCTTTTTATCACTAGTTTAAAAAATTAAAAATAATTCTCGCATTATACATCAAAATTTAAATTTATTAAAATTTTTATTTATTTTAAATGAAAACAAAAAAACCGACTTTCGTCGGTTTTTTATTTTTAATTTTTAAGTTGTAGGACAAACAGTAGCATTCGCAGAAGTAAGAGCCGTATTTCCTCTTGCTGTTCCTGAATTATCTACACACCAAAGAGTCCATCCATTCTCAGTTGCCTTAAGGGTTGATTGGATCACCCAATAATTACCAGCCTGATAACAAACAGTACCTGTTGCAGCAGTATTAGCATTATTAACGGCACCAACAGTGCTTCCGCCGGCACTAGCTGCCGCATTTACCCCTTTTAAAACATTAGGGTCATCACACACACTCTTTCCTGCAGTAGCACTTGTATAACTATTTGGATTATTATTACTATAAACCAACTCAGCTTGAGCACGAATATTATTTAAGTTTGACTTAACTGCTCCGTTTGCTCCTTTACCTCGAGCTTTATTAAGTGAAGCTAAAACAACAGAAGACAAAATACCTATAATAGCTATAACAACCAATAATTCAATAAGAGTGAAACCTTTATTTTTTTTCATAAAATAATAAAACTTAATTTTTAATATTTATAGTATAACACACCTTAATATACTTAATATAGCCTTACATATTAATTTAATTACAAAAAAAACCGACGAAAGTCGGTTTTTTTTGTAATTAAATTAATATAATTATAGACAAGCAACAGCTGCAAGGGTTGGAGCGGCGTCTTCTATTTTTGAAGTACCAGTATTATCTACACACCAGTAATCAGTACCAGAAGAAGCACTAATCACATTTGTACTCTTTAGAGGCATAGAGGCCTTCCAAGTTCCTGCAGCACTAGTACAACTTGGTCCATCAACATTATTTAATGTAGATGTCCAAGTTACACCAGCAGCTAAAGCGGCAGCAGAAACACCTTTCACAACGTTAGGATCATTTACACAAACACTAGTATATACGTTTGGAGTTTGACTGTCATAAAACAACTCAGCCTGAGCACGAATATTATTTAAGTTTGACTTAATAGCAGCATCGGCTCCTTTGGAACGAGCCGTGTTAAGTGAAGCCAAAACAACTGAAGCAAGTATTCCGATAATAGCGATAACAACCAAAAGTTCTATAAGAGTGAAACCTTTATTTTTATTCATAATTTAAATTAATTATTAATTGAGTCTTAAAAAAACGCGACCTTATTTTTAATAGTATTATTATATCATAATAAATTATTAAAAGCACAATAGTAGGGGTACTGTGGATAAGTTAAAACAAGAATGCCCCGCCGAAGGCGGGGCATTCTTGTTTTAACTCTTTAATTTTATGAACCACCGGCAACGTTATAAATCGGCATCAAGACAGAAGTAAGAAGTAATCCTACCCCAAGACCTAGGGCCACAATCATTATCGGTTCAATCAAACTAACCATAGTATCAACAGCTTCATTTACTTCACGACTATAAAACTTACCAAGAGTCTTTAAAATACTACCAAGAGATCCTGTTTCTTCCCCAACACGAATCATACCTGACATAATAGAAGGGATTTCTGGGTGCGAAGAGAGAGCTTCAGATAAAGAGCTTCCACTCTTAACTTTTTCTGTTGCATCTTTCAAGATATTTTCAAAAACCCTATTCCCCACGACAACGGAAGTTAGTTCAATGGCACGAATAATAGTAATTCCCGAAGACAGCATCGTATCCATATTATCAGCAATACGAGAAAGATAAAGTTTAATGTAAATATTTTTAAAGACAGGCAAAGATATTTTTAGATTATCTAAATACTTTTTACCTGAATCAGACATCGTCATCCGGTAAATATAGGCACCAAACGCAAATAGACCAATTAAAACATAAAGTCCATAATTAACCATTAGGTCACTCATTCCGAAAACCATTTGAGTTGAAAATGGAATATCTTGCCCGGATTCTTTAATAATAACAGCGAGCTTAGGAATGATAAAGACGAACATCAAAATCATCACAATAAAGAAAACT
Source organism: Minisyncoccia bacterium (assembly GCA_038247045.1). Lineage (GTDB taxonomy): Bacteria > Patescibacteriota > Minisyncoccia > Phycocordibacterales > UBA9973 > UBA8515. The sequence continues at coordinate 3,128 of JBBRVK010000037.1, forward strand.
CCAATAACGAAAGCAGGATATACTAAAGCATTTTTTGTTTTGGAAGTCAGTTGATATTGACGGTCTAAATAATCTGCTAAATATGAAAAGGTTTGATTTAATTTTCCAGATTCCTCTCCTGACTTAACCATGTTTACATAAAAAACAGAGAAAGCTTCTGGATGACGAGAAAGTGCTTCAGAAATCGAAACTCCGGATTGAATATCGGTCGAAACAGTATTTAAAACTTTTATCAAAGCTGGATTTTCTGTGTTTGTCGCAAGTAAATTAAAAGCCTTAAGCGCTGAAACTTGAGCCTCAAAGAGAGTTGAAATCTGTCGCGACATAATCACAACATCCTTCATTTTAACACTACGTTCAAAGAAAGAAGAGTTTAATATCCCAGTTTTAACCCCACTTTCACTTACCGAAGAAACTATTAACCCTCGACGTTGTAATGATGAAATTGCTGAATCCTTAGAAGAAGCATCGATTTCTCCATTTTTCTTCTCTCCTATATTTGTGATTGCTTCGTATTTAAATAACATATATTTTTAAAGCATTCTTTCGAGTGCTTTAGGATTAAATGAAAATTGATATGCGACTTCAAGTGAAATTTCTCCTTTTGCAACAAGCTCGATTAAATATCTATTCATATCAATCATCCCCTGCTCAGAGGAAGTCTCAATAACAGTATTTATTTCATGGGTTCTTTTTTCTCTAATTAAATTTGAAACTGCATTATTATTTATTAATAATTCAAAAGCTGGAATTCTACCACCTGTAATTCGAGGAATTAAACGTTGAGACAAAATACCAACTAAACTTGAAGCTAATTGAATTCTAATTTGTTCTTGTTGATTAGCAGGAAAGGAGTCAATAATACGATCAATAGTCTGAGGGGCATTATTGGTGTGAAGAGTTGAAAAAACTAAGTGACCAGTTTCTGCTGCAGTAACAGCAGAAGAAATTGTTTCTGGATTACGCATCTCTCCAATAAGAATAACATTTACATCCTCACGAAGAGCTGCTTTTAAAGCTTCGGGAAAATCTTTTGTATCGAGACCAATTTCTCTTTGATCAATAATAGACCTCTCTTGTGGATAAACAAACTCTATCGGGTCTTCAATTGTAACAATATGGTTAGTACTTTCTTTATTTATATAATTAACCATTGTTGAAAGAGTTGTTGATTTTCCTTGACCAACTGGACCCACAACAAGGAAAAATCCTTGTTTTTTCATGGCAAAAGTTTTAAGAATTGCAGGAAGATTTAAATCTTCAAAAGATTTAGCTTTGGGAACAAGACGAAGTGCAATACAAATATTTCCTCTTTGAAAAAAAGCATTACCACGAAGATGAGTTGTACCCTTAAAAGTAAAAGAAAAATCCAACTCTTTTGTTATCATAAATTTATCAGTCTTTTCTTTGCCCAATACTGACAATAGGATATTCATAAGGTCATCCTGTTTAAGGATTTCTTTGTTTGAAAGAAAAACAAGTTGCCCGTTTATTCTCACTGCCGGTCTGCGACCTGCCCCCAAGTGTAAATCAGACCCATCTTCATGAATCAAACTGGTCAATATTTCATCTAAAAATTTATTATAATCCATTATTTAATTTATTTAATTCATTAATAATACTTTTTACCTTATCAATAACTTCCGACGGAGTACTTGAAGCCTTCACAATATATCCTGATGCTCCTAGGGATTGACCTCGAGCAATATCTGATGGTTGACCCCTGTTGGATAAAATAATTCGAATAGAAGTTCCAGCAAGGCTTTCTTCTTTCATCTTTTCCATCAACTCAAAACCATCCATAATCGGCATAATAATATCTAGCAAAATCACATCGGGAATAAGACCTGAACGGAGTTTATCGAGAGCAATTTCTGGCCCTTGTGCAACAACAACATCAAAATTAGATTTACTAAATTTTAATGCATACATGTCTAAAAGAAAATTGTCATCATCTATAATTAAAATTTTTTTATTAGAATCCATACAAAGATATTATAATACAATTATTATTGTTTTCCTACTACTCTACTTTCATATTTTTATTATTTTTTAAAACAATACTACAAAAAAACCTTATAAAATAAAACAACTAGAAATTATATATTTCCTTAAGTGGAATTAGGCCCTCAATACTTTTAACAATAGCATCCTCACGAATAGTAAGCATTCCACGTGAACGTGCTAATTTATAAATTTCTTGTTCTTGTGGTTTTTTAAGGATTATTTCTTGCATTTCCTTATCTATTTTAAACATTTCATAGATAGGAACTCGTCCAAGCATTCCAGAAGGACATTCAGGAGAAGGAGCAGCCTCATAAATAGAATCACCAAAATTAATTTTTGATTTAAACTCTTCAGGTAAATCCTCAAAATGCTTATCTATCATTATTCTAGTAGGTTCGTCAATTAGAATTTTTTTCTTAGAATCTGGATATATTTTTCTGGCTAAACGTTGTGCCATACAAAGAATCAAAGTTGGAGCAATAAGATATGGATCAATTCCCATATCAATCAAACGTGGAATAGCACCAACTGAACTGTTTGTGTGAAGTGTTGATAAAACTAAGTGTCCAGTAAGAGCTGCCTGAATAGCGAGCTCGGCTGTTTCTTTATCTCGGATCTCCCCCACCATGATAATATCGGGGTCTTGTCTTAAAATAGAACGCAATCCCGAAGCAAAAGTATAACCTATTTCTGGGGCAACTTGTGACTGGTTAATACCAGCAATGTGATACTCAACTGGGTCTTCGAGAGAGACAACATTTTCCTTTTCATGATCAAGTTCATTTAGCATTGAATATAATGTTGTTGTTTTACCAGAACCAGTTGGACCAGTAATTAAAATAAGGCCATATGGACGCTCTAATGCTTCCTGGACAAGAGCTAGATTGCTAGCGGACATATTTAAATCTTTAAGAGGCTTCACTCCTTTTTCTGAATCCAAAATACGCATAACGATTTTTTCTCCGTAGTAGGATGGCATTGTTGAAACACGAAAATCTATTTTTCGGCCCTCAACTTTAGTTGAAAATCCTCCATCTTGTGGTTTACGTTTTTCATCCAAGCGAAGTTTCGCTAAAATTTTAATACGAGCCACTACCCCATTATAAACACCAAGGGGTAACGTCAAAGAAGTGTGAAGTATTCCATCAACACGGAAGCGAACCTTAATTTTATCTCCAGCATGTTCAATGTGTATATCAGAAGCAGCACCTTCTGTCGCATGACGTAAAATAACTGCTACTATTTTAATAATAGGAGCATCTTCTGTAATTTTGTCTTCTTGTTTTACATCTAATTTTAAATCTTTCTTTTGATCTCTTTGTTTTTCTTCTCCAGTAAGTGCAATTTCTTGATCAAGTTCAGAAAGAACTTCATCGACTTCACTACCTAATCCATCATATTTTTCAATTATTTTATCAAAAACCGTATTACTAATTAAATATAACTTAAAAGGTTTATCAAGTTTTGCAGTAATGAAAGTTAAAATATCAATAGCCTGAACATTTTCAGGGTCAGTAATCCCAATTTCAATAACATTATTTACAATTCCCAATGGAATAAAATGATACATCTTAGAAGTCTCAACTGGAATTATTTTTAAAACAGTAGAAGGAATCAAACTGGGGTCAATTTTCTTAATAGGAATATTAAACATCGATCCCTTTAGTTCGATGATTGAATCTTCACTAACATTGTAACTAATGAGAGACTTCTCAATATCGCCGTTGAATTTTTCTTCAGCAGTTTTTACTATATCAGGCACTTGGTCTTCCTGAAGAAGACCACGCTTTACTAATTCTTCTAATAGAATCATATTAGTTTGTTGTAAATGACATTATTTCTCCAAAAATCACAGTTCCGCCTACATTTGCAGCAGAACGATAGAAATATGTTGTTTTAGACATAAGTCCAACTATATTTGAAGAAAAATTTCCGACTAAAGAAGGAATAAGCTTAGGGGTTATTTTACCTAAAGCTTGTGTGGTGCCATAATCAAAATAAATATTATTAGAAGTCCCCCCTTCTAAAGAACCAGATAAAACTGCAGATTTATTTGTAATAGAGACGGCTTGATTTGTTTTTATCGAGACGGCTTGATTATTATTTGTAACATTATTACCAACTGGAGAAAATGGATTTACTCTACCAGAGGGAACAACTTCTAGTTGTACATTATTATCTATCAATAAAAGAAAAGATTGATCTGACAATAATGAGGTATTAATATTTATCTTTGTTAAAGAAACTAATTTTTGTAAAAAAGCGGTATCTTCAG
>JBBRVK010000038.1:0-7400 GCA_038247045.1 Minisyncoccia bacterium
AGTTAAAATTATACTATCAGCATTTGCTAAATTAATATTAGAAGTTTCATCATAAGAGATGATTGTTTCATTTTTTATTAGTAATTGCGGAACACTATCTTTTGCTTTTTGGTTTATCAAATAATATGAACCGTATAGAGCCGAGCCAATCAAAATTAAACCGCCAATCACCCAAAATATTTTCTTTGAACTTGACCCTTCTGCTTGCCTGTAAATATTTTCTCTTTCATTTCTATTTTGTTCTGCGAGAGCAACTTTGATAACAGACCCTTCATTGTTACGAACGGTGTCAGCCATATCTGACATGTATGTTCTGACTGTTTTTAGTCCTCCGTTGTTATCTAATTGTTTTTTATTTTCTTCCATTATATTTTTTTAATTTATACTTTTGGTTTGAAGAAATCTTTGTTGGCTTCTTTGATGGAGAAATTTAATCTTCCTCTTTCGTCAACTTTAATTATTTTAACAGGAACGATATCTCCCTCCTTAATAATATCAGAAACCTTCTCAACTCGGAACGGTGCAATTTCAGAAACATGAACAAGTCCTTCTGTATCACTTCCAATACGAACGAAAGCACCGAACTCCATTAACTTAACAACAACTCCTTCGGCTAGGTCCCCAACGGCATACTCATGGGTCATCTCAGCAATAATTTTTACGGCCTCTTCTGCTCCCCCATTTTTACCTGTAACAAAGACTGTTCCATCTTCTTCGATTGTAATTTCTGTTTTGGTTTTTTCTCTAATAGCATTTATGTTTTTTCCACCAGGACCAATGATCATTCCTATCTGATCTTTTTTAATTTTAACAGTTAAAATTTCTGGAGCGTTCGGTGAAATTTTTGCTCGAGGAGAAGCTATCTCCGATGTAATTGTTTCAAGAATTTGTAGTCTTGCTATTCTCGCTCGAGTTAGTGCTTCTTTCAAAACTGGCACAGGAACTCCATCTACTTTCACATCTAGTTGAATAGCAGTGATTCCATTTTTTGTTCCAGCAACTTTGAAATCCATATCACCATAGTGATCCTCTGGTCCTTGAATGTCCGATAGTAAAACATATTTACTACTGTCCTTTTCATCGGCCATTAGTCCGATAGAAATACCTGCAACTGGTGTCTTGATTGGAACTCCTCCATCCATGAGTGCAATTGTCATCGCACAGATTGAAGCTTGAGAAGTTGAACCATTTGAAGCTGTTGATTCTGAAACAACTCGAATCGTGTAAGGGAAATTTATTTTACTTGGAATAACTGGAGTAAGAGCTTTCTCTGCTAAAAATCCATGACCCATTTCACGGCGATTGATTCCACCAACTCTACCTGTTTCACCGCCGGAGTAAGGAGGAAAATTATAATGATGCATGAAACGTTTCTTCGATTGTGATTCCATTCCTTCTATGGTTTGCATGTCTTCTGGCCCCCCAAGAGCAAGAACAGACAATACATGTGTTTCACCACGGTAAAATATTCCTGATCCATGTAGAACTGGAGAGATTCCACCTGCTTTTGCATAAAGTTTTCGAATTTCATCTAGAGCTCTTCCGTCAGCACGGATACCTTTTTCAAGGGATGCACTGTGAAACGCACCATCTAAGTAGTGATGAAGATAATCTTCCGCTGTATCTTTCTCTTTGTCGTCCTCATTATCTTTAAATTTCTCTTCTAAAATTTCTTTCCAGAGTGTTTCAGCTTCGCGTGAAATTTTCTTACTCTCACCACTGAAAAGTTTTTCTTCGAGCATTGGTTTTATTTTTTCATTGAAGAGTGTGATTGTTTCAGGGGCAACTTCTGGTTTTGGAAATGAAATTTTTACTTTTCCAAATTCACCATAAAGTTTCTTTTGGAAGTTTTCCCATTTTGAAATCTCAACTGAAGCTAAATCAAAACATTCACCCATTTTAGATTCTTCCAATTCAAAGGACATAGCTTCTATCATGTTGATAGTTTTGTCCTTTCCACAGACAAGCAAGTCTAGCTCATAAACAGCTTCATCGGAAGATGGAATATAATTATTTACTTTGATGGTTTTGTCTTCTTTTGTGCTACTTATATGAACAGCTCCAATTGGTCCGTTCCATGGAATATCTGACATGCAGAGTGCAATTGAGACAGCATTAATTCCTAAAGTTTTTGGGTCAGTTTCTCCAACCGCAATAACTGTGACAATTACTTGAACAGCGTTTTTTATGTGTTGATCAAAAAGTGGACGGATTGTACGGTCAATCATTCTCGCTGCGAGGATTGCCTGGTCGCTTGGACGACCTTCTCTTTTGTTGTATTGGCCACCTAAAATTTTTCCAGCAGCATAAAACTTTTCTAAATATTCGACGGTTAGATTAAAAAATCCAAGATTTTTACTTCCATCTTTTGAAATCACAGCAGTCGCCATGACGACAGTTCCTTCGGATTTTAAAATAACTGAACCATTCGCTTGATCCGCTAAATCACTAAAAACGGCCGTAATGTTTTTACCACCTATCTCTACTTCATATTCTTTACTTTGCATAATATTGCCTCCGTTAATATATTTTGACGATGCTCCCTTGAGCGTGTTTACCCTTCGGCAAAATCTACTACCGGGTTTAACTAGTCTCCAGACTCTAGTTTTGAAACCGATATTTGGGCTTCAACTCTAATTGTCCAGAGATTAGTTATTAACTATTAATAAGTTTAGTCTAGCAGAAAGCTGTCAATTTAGGAAGGATAGAAAAGTTACATTTGCTTCTTTTTATTTTTGTATAAATTAATATATTTTTTGGGTAAAATAAAAACCTCAGACAATTAAATTGTTGAGGTTTTTTTTAATTAGGATATTTACATTCCCCACTTATTAAAAAGAGGATTTAAAAATTTAAGAATGAAAATAACTAAAACAATAAATACAATGGTGCCTGCAACAATAAGCAAAGCAGGTTTTTGCCAAAAATTTTTTGAAACCATTTTTTTGTTTTTTTAAATTAAGATTATAACTCAGAAAATTCTTTTCATGTTACCATTGTACTTTATGTACTGGTCATCAATCTTTGGAATTTGGTCCGCCCAAAATTTTGTGTCAGTTGGAACATTTTCGAGCAACACTTTTTCGTTGTTGAGGAGAATTATCATACCCCCGAATTTTGCCTCACTACTTTCAAAATCTTTACCCAAAGAAAGAATTTTGAAGACATGTTTATTTTTGATATTTTCAACATGCCAACTGAATTTTTCTGGGGTAAAATATTGTCCTGAGAAAAATATTCCCAATGATTGTATTAACCATAAGGTAATAACTCCGACAGCTCCAAAATTAATTAGGCCTGACAGAAAAAATACAAGCACTAATGAAGATAACCCAAACAAGCATAATCCAAAATAAAGTTTTTCCAAATTCCTTTTCATTTTTTGTGCCGTTTCTAGTCGGCGTTTTTTATTGAACGATTTAATCTATTATATCATAAATATGTGATTTGTCAATGCTATATTAAAAGCACCACAAATTTATTTGTGGTGCTTTTAATATAGATTAATACATCAAATATTTTCTTGGGTTTTCAGATAAATCTAGAAAATCATCGGCTTGTTCTTTTAGTCTCATTGAGGCAGACTTTCCAAAAGAGATAACTTCAACCTGTGTAATTGTTTGTAAATATTCTACAAGTGGAACGAAGTCCCCATCTCCTGTGACGAGGACAACAGCATCGAGGCGTGAAGCCATCTTCATCGCATCAACTGCCATACCAATATCCCAATCCCCCTTCTTAGCTCCTCCAGCAAAAACTTGTAAATCTTTTATCTTGGTTTCAATTCCTTGTTTGTGTAATGCATCAAAAAATCCTTTTTCTTCTCCGCCTTCTGCTGTTATCAAATATGCAATCGCTCGGACAAGCTTACGTCCCGCTACTGCATCTTTTAAAACAGCCCCAAAGTTTACCTTTCTTTTGTATAAATTTTTAGCAGAGTGGTAGAGGTTTGATGTGTCTATGAAAATCCCCACTCTCTGTTCTTTATGTTTTATAATACTCATTTTTATATATTTTTTTTATTAAAATTGTCGACCTTTGATTTCTTAAGAAAGTATAGCAATAGTCTTAATAGAGGGGGTTGTGACAGCTACTGCTGGGGCACATCAGGAAATTTTTAGTAAAAAATTTCTATACTCTCCAAGGAGAGTTATTGCTATACCTTCTTATGAACTTACGGTTTTATTATAGCATAACAAAAAACTCTCCCGACCAGAGTCGAGAGAGAATTTTGTTAAGCTTTTATTTTTTTAACTTCTGTTTCATGACGAGCTTTGTCTGTTCTTTCGAGGTATTTTAGGTGTGTTCTTCGATCTGCAACCATTTTAATTAATCCACGGCGTGAATGGTTATCTTTTTTATGAATTTTAAGATGACCCGCTAATTCATCGATTCGCTTGCTAATGATAGCAATTTGAACCTCAGGACTACCAGTATCTTTATCATGAAGCTGGTTCTTCTTTATAATATTTTGCTTTTTCTTTGTTGTTAACATGATTGACATATCCTAGCACAAATTGTAGAGAAATGCAACCCTTGAGTCAAAGCAGGAATTTAGTTTAAAAATAATTATTTTTTATGGATTATTTCTATTTTTATATAAAATGGACTTATTTTGCGACATTCACCTTCAAAGTGTATACTATAGTATATGACTACAGAGCTTGATCAACTAAAAAGAGAGTTTTTAGAGCATGTTGAAATAGAAAAAGGTAATAGTTTAAAAACTGTTAATAATTATGACCATTATCTAAATCGGTTTTTTGATTTTGCTAAAATTAGTGAACCTAAAGAAATATCTGATGATAAAATTCGTGAATTTCGACTTTTTTTAAATCGTCAGCCTGGAGTTAAGGTTCGAGGTCAACAATCGACAACACTAAAGAAGAACACTCAAAATTATCATCTGATTGCCTTACGTTCCTTCCTTAAATATCTAATGAAGCGGAATATCCCCTCTCTTCCTCCCGATAGGATTGATTTAGCTAAAATTAAAGAACGTTCCCTTGATTTAATATCAGTAGAAGAACTTGGGAGGCTTTTAGCTGCTCCTACTAATGGAAGTATTACAGATAAAAAAAATAATATTATAAAGAACTTAAGAGATAAGGCTATTTTGGAGCTATTTTTTTCGACAGGGCTTCGCTTGTCAGAACTTTGCTCTTTAAATAGGGATTTAGACTTATCAAAGGATGAATTTTCAATTCGAGGTAAGGGAGAAAAGGTTAGGGTTGTCTTTTTGTCTGATTCAGCCAAAAGTGCTATTCGAGAATATTTAAAAAACAGAAAAGATTTAGATGAACCAATGTTTGCTCAATGTTCTAGAAATAATGGTAAAAAAGAGCAGTCATCACAAACAAGCCGACTAACGCCTCGTTCTATTGAGCGAATTGTAAAATATTATGCGATTAAAGCCGGAATTTCAAAAAAAGTGACACCTCACGTTATTCGCCACTCATTTGCAACTGATTTGCTTTCAAATGGAGCCGATATTCGTTCCGTTCAGATGATGCTAGGTCATGCCAATATTTCAACAACTCAGATATACACACACGTTACTGACCGTCAATTAAAAGATATACACAAGAAATATCACAGTAATTCATAAAATAAATTAATGATGTCTGTCTTATGGTAAGATGTGCTCTAATACGGGGGGGTACAAGAAGTTTCATTCTAAAAAATAAAAAGCTATAATAAATATAGAATCTATTGGAGATGCGCTGTTATGTTTTAATGGATCTAATTAAAAAGTCGTCTGTGTTTAGTAATATTTAATAAAAAAGAAATGGATTATTTAAAACATAAAGAATACTTTGAAACAGCATATCGAACTGGTTCTGATGTGTGGACGCACCTTCCCATAAAAAGAAGAGGAGAGATTTTAATGGAGCAACTTCCTATTGGTTCGATGATTTTAGATGTTGGTTCAGGGAGAGGTTTTTTTGCTAAAAAATTAGCAGAATCTGGATATTCTGTCATTGGTCTAGATTTTGCAAATAATATAATTGAAAAAACAAATGAAGAAGTTGAAAATTGGGGTCTTGTTGGTAAATTAAAATTTGTAGAAGGTAGTGCCTTGGATATTCCTTTTACTGATAATAGTTTTGATGGAGTCTGCGATTTTGGTTTGATGGAAAATCTATACGAAGAAGATTGGGAACAATACGCAGGTGAAATAAGCCGTATCTTAAAACCAGGTGGTTTTTATTTAAACACTTCGCTATCTCGTGAGACTCAGAATTTTTTTGAATTTCGTCCAAAAAGTTCTGTTGATGGAGAATTTAAAAAATATGGAATTAATTATCATTTTTTTAGTAAAGATGAAATGAAAAATATTTTTAATCACGAACTAAATACTGTTAAGCAAAATATTGAATTTGTTGATGAACCAAACAGGGTTGCTCTTCTTGAAACGCTTTTTCAAAAAAATAAAACGGCTTTATAAAATTATTAATTAAATTTAATTATAATGAGGATTATTAGTTGGAACACAAATGGATTACGTGCGACAGTAAGACAGGGGAATTTTATTTCCCTTTTTACCTTTAACAATCCTGATATTGTTTGCTTCCAAGAAACAAAATGTGAGCCAGACCAACTTGACGTAGATGCCAGGAATTTAAAAGGATATAATTCATATTTTTCATATTCAAAAAAAAGAAAAGGTTATAGTGGTGTGGCAATTTATTCAAAAGAAAAACCTATAAAAGTTGAATATGGAATTGGAATAAAAGATTTTGATGATGAAGGTCGCACTCTCGTTGCTTTCTATAAAGATTTTGTATTGATAAATTGTTACTTCCCTAATGGAGGTCGAGGACCAGAGAGATTAAAATATAAACTAGAATTTTATGATGCCTTCCTAGAATTTATTAATAATTTAAAAAACAAAGGGAATAATATTATTTTTACGGGAGATGTGAATACCGCTCATAAGGAAATAGACTTAGCTCGTCCGAAAGAAAATGAAAAGAGTACAGGTTTTCTTCCCATAGAGAGAGAATGGTTAGATGGAGTTATAAATAATGGTTGGGTAGATACATATCGCCATTTATATCCCAATAAAAAAGATGTTTATACTTATTGGGATCAGATAACCCGAGCAAGGGATCGCAATGTTGGTTGGCGTATAGACTATTTTTTTACTAATGAGACTTTTGTTAATAAAATAAAAAAATTCACAACTCTTTCTGATTATTTAGGATCTGACCATTGTCCTATTATGATAGATGTAAGTTTATAGAAAGTTTTTTAGTTATTGTTCAAGCCACTGAACATAATTGACAGTTAATTAGTTGTAATCTCGATCTTTTTATTTGGGTTTTGTTGTCTTTTAATTTGGCATCGATGAATTTCATTAGGCTTTCAATCTGCTCTTTTTTCTTGATTTTCCGAGC
>JBBRVK010000039.1:0-7394 GCA_038247045.1 Minisyncoccia bacterium
ATTTTTGCTACCCCTCGAACTTGTGAATCAGATGTATATGAGGATTTTCTGAAAGCTAATATTAAAAATTATAATAAAATTCCTATGGCGGAACTGGCTTTTTTAATTGAAAATGGGGGAGATACTGCTTCTTATATATCAGGATTTAAGGATGTCGTATCGTCTGATACTGAAATGGGGGCACTTCTTTGTACTCACTATGGAATTGTTCGAGATGATTTCAAAAAAGTATTTCCAAATATAAAAAGATGGGTATATCAAGAAGAAATAATTCCCGATTATATTAAAAATTATTTTCAAGAATTTCCAGAGAGGGAAGCATTCTTTGCTCATAATAAAATTTTGCAGATATATGCCACAAAAGAAAGTGAAATTTTTAATAAATATGTAAACGATTGGTTTGATGATGATTTAAAAGTAGAAATAATAAAATCTTAATTTGATGTATAATTAATATATGAGTAACTTTTCATTTGAAGAAGCTTATAAAAAATTAAATAAGAACCAAAAAGAGGCCATAGATACAATAGATGGTCCTGTGATGGTTGTGGCTGGTCCCGGTAGTGGAAAGACTCAAATCTTATCACTGCGAGTTTCTAATATTCTAAAAAAGACTGATATTCCGCCTCATGGTATTTTATGTTTGACTTTTACAGAGGCAGGCGCTATTAATATGCTCAATCGTTTAAAAATGATGATTGGCATTGAAGCTTACAAGATAAATATTTTTACTTTTCACGCTTTTGGGACAAATATTATAAGTCGTTATCCTGAATATTTTTTTAATCATGCAAGTCTTTCTCCTGCAGATGAACTTGTTCAAAGAGAGATAATGACTAAAATTTTAGAGTCATTGGATCATAAAAATCCATTTGCAAGTTTCCATGTCAACGAAGGCTATGTTTTTCTAAAAGATATTTTATCAAGAATATCTCAAATTAAAAAAGCGGGTATCACTCCGTTTGAGTTTAATTTAATAATTGATAATAATAAAAAAATTCTAGATAAAATGAACTCAACATTAGGAGAGGTTTTTAAGGAGAGACTCTCAACAAAGATTTTTCCTAAAATAGAAAAGTTGATTAGTGCCTGGGAAGAAATTGAAATTCCAATTTTTCCGTCTGATTATTTTAAACCAATATCTAGTTCTTTAATTTTTTCTTTAAAAAAAGCATTGAGTGAGTCTCAAGAGGAGGGGAAGACTGGTCCAATCAGTGAATGGAAAAAGAAATACATGATTGGTGCCAATGAAAATATTGCTTTAAAATCTTATGAAAGCGAAGAAAAATTAGAAAATCTTGGGCTGATATATAAAAAATATAAAGAAGAATTATTTGAACGAGGTTACTATGATTATGACGATATGATATTAGAGGTCATTGAAGCAATCAGGAAAAATGAAAATCTAAAAGCCGAATTACAGGAACAATTCCTATATATTATGGTTGATGAATTTCAAGATACCAACGATGCTCAAATTAGATTGATTCGTTTGTTGGCTGATAATCCGGTAAATGAAAAAAAACCAAATATTATGGTTGTTGGTGATGACGATCAGGCTATCTATCGTTTCCAAGGAGCAGATATTTCAAATATTAAAGATTTTCATCTAACTTATGATGGGGTAAAAATAATTGTGATGACTGAAAATTATCGTTCAGGTCAAAATATTTTAGACTTAGCTAGAAATATTATTGTAACTGGAGAAAATAGGTTAGAAGATATAGTAGAAGGGATAAACAAAAAATTAATATCAAGTGGTGATGAAAACAAGGGATATTCTGGTGATATTAAAAAATTAAAATATAAGACGAAAGAACATCAATATCATAATATTGCTTTACGGATAAAAAATTTGATTAAAGAAGGTCATGATCCTAAAGAAATTTCGGTCATATCTCGTAAACATCGTGAATTAGAAAATTTAGTTCCATATATGCATTATTATCAGGTCCCGATTGTTTATGAAAAACAACAAAATGTTTTAGCTACACCACATATTCATCAGTTAATTACGATGTGTCGCTTTCTTGAATTATCTCAAAGCGGAGCTCCTTCTTTAGGAGATGTGTTAATGCCAGAAATATTATCATATCCATTTTGGAATATATCTCCACGAATAATTTGGGATATTTCCTTGCATGCAAAATCAAGAAGAGGTGATGAAGGTGCTGATATTCCTTGGATTTCTGTGATGCTTGAATATGAAGATAAAAAGATTAAAGAGATTGGAGAATTTTTTATTGCATTGATAGCTCGTGCTAGATATGAACCGGTTGAATATATTCTCGAGAGTTTGATTGGAGCGAGCGTTCCACTTTCCCCTGATAATGAGACTGATGAATTTATCTCAGAATTTGATAATATTAAAAATAAATTTACCAGTCCATACAAAGATTATTATTTTAGTAAGAATAAGCTTGAAAGTAATAAGCCTGAGTATTTAAGATTTTTGTCTGGGCTTAAATTTTTTATTAATGCACTTAGAAATCATAAAGGTCAAAGTTTATTAAAAGTTGTTGATTTAGTAAATTTTGTAAACATTCATGAAAGTAGTGATATTCTTTTGAATGATACAAGTCCATTTACGGGAGCTGAAAATGCAGTTCAGTTGATGTCTGCTCACAAGTCTAAAGGTTTGGAATTTGAAACAGTCTTTCTTCTTTCTTGTCAGGATGACAACTGGTCAAAGAGTGGTATGCGAAATAAGATACGATTACCAGAAAATCTTCCGATAGATTTAGCCTCCGATGAGACAGATGATGACTTGCGTTTATTTTATGTGGCTATGACTCGAGCCAAGAAAAATCTTTATTTGTCAACTTATTCTTATACAAATGATGGGGATGAATCAGTTGAGGTGAAGTTTTTAAGTAATGATTTAGTTGAGAGTGATGGAGAAAATCAAAATGAAGACATCGACACAAGTTCTATTCTTGAAACGACTACTCCAAATTATACCGATAAGGTTTACATTGAAAGTGAGAAAGCTTTTCTTTCGCCTCTAGTTGAGAATTATAAGTTAAGTGTCTCACATTTTAATAATTATTTGAATCTTGTTTACGGGGAAGGGCCTAAAACTTTTTTTGAACAAAATTTAGTTCGTTTCCCTCAGCCAATGAGTGTTTCAAATATTTTTGGTTCTTCTATTCATAAATCAATTGAACTTTCTCTTTTGAAATATAAAGAAACAGGTACCTTGCCCAGTAAAGATGAAGTCCTTAATATTTTTAAAAGAGACTTATCGAGAAAAAGAATTTCAGAATTGGATTTAGAAAAGTATTTAAAGCGTGGAGTAGAAGCTATGGAAGTTTTTTATGACCAAAAGATTAAAGATTTTCTTATAAGCGATAGAAGTGAAGTTGATTTTGGGAATGAAGGAGTCGTATTAGATGAGGCTCACATTACTGGAAAAATAGATTTATTAAGAATTTTAGATGATAACTTGATTGATGTTTTTGATTTTAAAACAGGTGACTACATTGCAGAAAAAAATAAATCAGAAAAAGATAAACTAAAAGAATGGAGTTACAAGAACCAAATAATTTTTTATAAATTGCTTATTGAGAATTCTAAAAACTACAAAAATTATAAAATGCGCAATGGTATTTTCCTTTTTGTAGAACCAGAAATAAAAAATGGTCTAAATTTAATTCATGAAAACCTAGTTGATTTTACTGAGGGGGATGTCTTGAGACTTAAGAAATTAATTGAAATTATTTTCAATAAGATTAAGAATTTGGACTTTGTAAATGTTGATGCTTATCCAAAGACAGTTAAAGGAATAAATCAATTTGAAGAGGATTTACTCTCAGGCAAAATTTAAGTTTCCCTCTACCTCCGAGGTGGGAGAAAGTTGATAATGGAATTAAATTTCCCATGATTTTCCCTTGAACCAGGCTTGAGGTAATTCCCATAGGTCTTGCCTATGGGAATTTTGAGAAAACAGCCTAAAATGATATATTCTATAGATGAAAGAAGAATTAAAAGGTACCCTACATCCATTGACGTTAGTTATTAACGATTCTGTTAGAATACTATCATCATTAGGCTTTGAGGTGGCTCTCGGTCCAGAACTTGAAGATCAGTGGCATAATTTTGATGCGCTAAACTTTCCCAAAGACCATCCCGCTCGAGATATGCAGGACACATTTTTTATAAAAGGAAAACCTGATAATATTCTTCGAACTCATACTTCACCGGGACAAATTCGTTATATGGAGACTCATAAACCTCCATTTGCTATCGTTGTTCCTGGAAAAGTTTTTCGCAATGAAGCAACTGATGCTCATCATGAAATGCAATTTTACCAAATAGAAGGATTGATGGTTGGTGAAAATATTTCTATGGCGAATTTAAAAGGAGTACTCTTGGAATTTTTCAAACAACTTTTGGGATCTGAGGTTGAAATTCGTTTACGTCCATCTTTCTTTCCTTTCGTGGAACCTGGGCTTGAAGTTGATGTGCTTCATAATGGTAAATGGATGGAGGTGCTCGGTGCTGGAATGGTTCACTCAAATGTTCTTGAGAATGCTGGTGTTGATTCAAAAAAATATCAAGGTTTTGCTTTCGGAATGGGGGCCGATCGTTTGATGGTTATGAAATATGGGGTGCCAGATATCAGAGCTTCTTATATTGGGGATTTACGATTTAATCAATTTTAATATTATGAAAATTTCATATAAATGGTTACAAAAATATTTTAAAGAGCCACTTCCAACTCCTGCTGAAATTTCAGAAGGGATTATTTTTCATGCTTTTGAAGTTGAGAGTGTAGAAGAGTTTAATAATGATACAATTTTTGAAATAAAAATCTTACCGGATAGAGCTCATGATTGTCTTTCTCATTGGGGAATAGCAAAAGAAATATCAGCTATTTTTGGGATAAAAATAAATCCAACAGAAGAAAATAATTCTTCTTCCTCAACTGATATTTTAGGTGATAATTTAAAAATACAAATTGAAGATTCTAAATGTCGGAGATACATGGGAAAAATTATTAGAAATATAAAAGTTGGTCCATCTCCATTATGGTTGAGTGATTCCCTTGTTTCTATTGGTCAAAAATCAATCAATAATATTGTTGATGCGACAAATTATGTGATGTTTGATTTGGGTAATCCAATCCATGCTTTTGACTTGGATAAACTAGAAAAAGACAATGAAGGCAATTTTTTAATAAAAGTCCGTCCTGGGATTGAAGGGGAAAAAATTGTTACTCTTGATAAAAAAGAAGTAAATCTAAATGATACAATTCTTGTAATTGCTGACGCTAAAAATCCATTAGCTATTGCTGGTATTAAGGGTGGAAATAAAGCTGAAGTTGATAATAATACAAAAAATATTGTGATTGAAGTTGCAAATTTTGACCCGACGATGGTTCGTAAGACATCTCATAAGCTTGGAATATTTACTGATTCAGCAAAACGTTTTGAGAATGAAATATCAGAAGACTTAGCATCACTTGTGATGGATAAAATCACGGATTTAATCTTAGAAATTGCAGGAGGTGAGTGTGGTCAGGTTGTAGATATTTATAAAAATAAAAAAGAAGAAATAACAGCCTCTGTAAGTAGTGCTTATCTAAATAGGTTACTTGGTTTAGATATTTCTGATGCTAAGATTGAAGATATTTTTAATAAATTTCAATATAAGTATGAAATTAAAAATAATGAATTTATTGTAAGTATTCCAAGTGTTCGCTTGGATTTGGTTTACCCTTATGATCTAGCAGAAGAGATAGGGCGTATTTATGGATACGAAAAGATTAAACCAGTCATACCGGAAATTATTTTCGATAAAGATGACGATGCTATTTGGAAAGAGATGCAAAAAGCTAGAGCAATTTTAATAAATACTGGATACTCGGAAGTTATGAATTATACATTTACCAATGAAGGAGTTGTGGAGGTTTTAGTTTCAGCTTCTGATAAAAATTTTCTTCGTACAAACTTAAAAGATGGGATGAAGAAATCTTATGAATTGAATAAGTTAAATTTATCTATACTTTCTTTGGATGAGATTAAAATTTTTGAGATAGGAACTATTTTTATAGAAGAGAAGGAAGAAGTTCATATTTGTTATGCAAATAAAAAAGAAATTAAAGAAATGAAATTAGATGAATTTATTATCACATCTAAAGAACTTTCTGATGTATCTTTACTTGATAATTTCAAAGACTTTCGGCTTTCAAATAAATTTATTCCTTGGTCTGTATATCCATTTATCACTCGAGATATTGCTGTTTGGATTCCAGCTGAGAAGAGCAATGATATCCTCGTAGAAATTTATAAAGAATGTGGAGGAGATTTATTAATAAACGAACCAAGAATGTTCGACAGGTTTACAAAAGGTGATATGACTTCTTATGCCTATCGATTAGTTTTTCAGTCGTATGAAAGGACTTTGAAAGACGAAGAAGTGACCGAAATAATGTCAAAAATTAATTCAAAAATATTAGATTTAGGATTTGAAGCAAGATAATTTTTATCCAACAAAAGTTATCCACACTTTTATCAAAAAAACAGTAAAAAGTCTTCTTTTTTACTGTTTTTTTGATAAAAAAATGTTACAATATAAGAGCATATCGATGAATACTCTGCATCACTAACAAGTTGTAACATGTACAAAGATAAAAACCACAAACAATTAGACTTTGTTGAAAAGATTTTCAGGCTAATAAGACCGAGATTTTCTTTCCATTATATTGCCTACACGATTCTTTTCACTATAGTTATTTTTTCAATAGTATCTATTGTATCAGCGACAACTCCAAACCCTGGTCACCCTTGGTCAGAATTAGGTGATGGAGTTTTTTCTGTTAGTGGTCCAGTTGCTACAATGCGAACATATACTTTTCCAGATGCGAACGCTACTGTTCTCACAACTAATGCCGTCGTGACTGTTGCCCAAGGTGGAACTGGTGTTGGAACTCTGACAGGTCTTGTGAAAGGTAATGGCACAAGTGCAATGTCGGTCGCCACCGCAGGAACAGATTATCTTACTCCAACAGGTAGTGCCGCATCTCTAACTTCTTTTCCAACATTTAATCAAAACACAAGTGGATATTCAGCAAATATTTCAGGAGGTTTAGGTGGACAAATATTATATCAATCAGCAAATAATACAACTGCTAAACTTGCAAATGGAACTGCTGGTCAAGTTTTGATTTCAAATGGAACAACTGTTGCTCCAAGTTGGGCACCAGCTAGTGCAAGTATGGTTTACCCTGGTTCAGGAATTCCAAATTCAACAGGTAGTGCTTGGGGAACATCGTACACAACGACAGGGAGTGGAAGTGTTCTTGCACTTTCAACTTCACCTTCCTTCTTAACTTCAATTTCTACTCCATCAATCATCAGTGCATCTGGTGCACTTGGTATTACTCCAGCCGC
>JBBRVK010000040.1:0-7362 GCA_038247045.1 Minisyncoccia bacterium
ATTAAAAAATATTGAAAAACTCCTTGTGTGTATGAGTGTTTCAATTTTAATATTGGAACACGCAATTTAATAAACATGTATAATAATACAAAAAGCAAAGGCTCTAGCAGAGCTGTAAATTCTTCAGGTAGAAGACCCGCAAGTCAGGGTAATTTTTCTCATGCAAGAAGTGGAGGTCCAAAAAGTAGTTTTGGGTCCAGTAGAGGTGGAAGAAGTGGATCTCAATCACATGGTGGTAGAGGTGGAAACAAAAGAAGCAAATCATTTGAAAGAATTGATGTTTCTAGATTTATCAGTAAATCAACAATCGTAGAAAAAGAAGAAATATATTTACCAACAAATACTTTTGGTGAATTTGATATTGATAGTAAACTTAAACTAACAATTGCAAATAAAAATTATATCTATCCAAGTCCAATTCAAGATAAATCTATTTCTCATGCACTTTTAGGTAGAGATATTTTAGGAATAGCAGATACTGGAACTGGTAAAACAGCAGCATTTTTAATTCCTATAATTAATAAAATCATTAAAGACGACAGGGAAACAGCAATAATTATTGCACCGACTCGCGAGTTAGCTATCCAAATAGAAAGAGAATTTATTGATTTAGCTCGCGGATTAAGAATGTTTTCCGTCGTTTGTGTTGGAGGAGCTCCAATTTCACAACAAATTAAAAGTTTACACAGAAGCTGTAACGTTGTTATTGGGACACCAGGAAGACTACTCGATTTAGTTAAACGTGGAGAGATTGATTTATCAACAACTTGTTCTGTTGTACTTGATGAAGCAGACAGAATGCTTGATATGGGATTTGTTGACGATATAACATTCCTCTTAGAAAAAACACCAAAAGAAAGACAGACATTTTTCTTTTCTGCAACATTACCAAAACCAATTGAAAAATTAATCGAACGCTTCTCAAACAATCCAGTTAAAGTTATGGTAAAGACTCGTGATACATCAAAAAATGTAGAACAAGATGTCGTCCGACTTGCTCGTGGGGTTGATAAGATAGATACTCTATGCGACTTGCTTGATAAAAAAGATGAATTCAAAAAAGTTTTAATTTTTTCTGAAATGAAACACGCTGTTGAAAAACTTTCTGTTGAATTAATTAAAAGAGGATATAAAGCTGGAAGCATCCATGGAGATAAACGCCACAATGACCGCCAACGTACTCTATTAAAATTTAGACAAGATGAAATTCATATCTTAGTTGCTACAGACGTTGCAGCAAGAGGTCTTGATATTCCAGATGTAACCCATGTTATCAATTATGAAATTCCACAAACTTATGATACTTATATTCACCGTATTGGTAGAACAGGACGTGCAAATCATAAAGGAACAGCACTTACTTTCGTAAATAATTAAATAAAAATCTTTATTAAAACCTGAAATAAAAAAAACCATATTCATTTATATAAATGAATATGGTTTTTAAATAATTAAGCCAAAGTTAAAAAAAGGAACTTTTTACAATCTTAAGTCTTTTAACAATTACGGGCTTAAACCCCGTAAATTTAAAATAATCAACAAGCCGACTTTTCTTTTCTATAACTATCGGTATTTCGTTAAATCCATAAACAGGTAATTCAATGGGAAACAAATTATCAAATCCCACATAATAACCCGGTGATGTGATTTTATTCCGATAAACTCCATCCTCAAATCTTTGAAGGTAATCTCTCATAGCCGCATAAGAGTCTTGGGGTCCAACAGGATTTGATAAAAAAAAGAAAACTCTTTGTTCTCCTAATTTTTTGAACTCAAAAAAAATTTTTTTAAAACCTCTTTTTAAATCTTTCTCAGAAATTGGATAAAATATTCTTTCTCCTTTTTCAAAAATTAAATCAAGGTTTATCATTAAATCTTTTGAATTAAATTCATCAGGACAAACGATAACACATAGATAGGAAGGACGTTTTTTCGAGATTTCTTTTGTAAATAAAATCTCAAATTGAACCTTAGAACTTTGGACATCATCTGGTCCATTTTTAACTAAAATTGACACTGAATCATTTTCTGATAAAGTATCATTAAAATTTTTAAGAACTTTTTTCATAGCCTTTAAGAATTAAATGTTTACATTAGAATAACATTTAATTTACTATTTGTCAATTATTAATTAATGATATAATAAAAATATGGAACCATTGGCATCAAAAATTAGACCTCAAAATTTAGATGAATTTATTGGACAAGAACACCTTGTTGGTCTTGGTAAGCCCCTCAGAATAGCCATAGAAACAAAGCATATTTTCTCATTTATCCTATGGGGACCACCAGGAGTAGGGAAGACTACCCTTGCCAGAATATATGCAAAATCAATAAATGCTGATTACTATGAGCTTTCTGCTGTCTCCGCTGGGAAAGAAGATATAAAAAAAATTATTGATACAAAAGGGGAGAATAATGGCACACTTTTAGGACCAAGAATACTTTTTCTTGATGAAATACACCGATTTAATAAAGCACAACAAGATTTTTTATTACCGTATGTTGAAAGTGGAAAATTAATTTTAATTGGAGCAACAACAGAAAATCCAAGCTTTGAAGTTATTCCAGCACTACTATCACGATGTAGAGTTTTTGTTTTAGAAGAATTTTCCGACGAGGAAATGAAAAAAATTATAAAAAGAACGGGACATAAAATAAAAAAAGAAGCAAATGACTGGCTGGTGTCATTATCTAATGGAGATGCCCGTCAAGCAATAGCGATGATTGAAAATACAATCAGTCTATACAGTGAGATTACAATTGATAATCTTAAAAATACTCTGCAATCTAAATTTCTTCGTTATGATAAAAAAGCAGATGAGCATTATAATACAATAAGTGCTTTTATTAAAAGCATGAGAGCAAGTCAACCTGACGCAGCTTTATATTATTTAGCTCGAATGCTTGAATCTGGTGAAGATCCAAAATTTATAGCGAGAAGAATGGTTATCTTTGCAAGTGAAGATATCGGAATAGCTCTACCTACGGCACTAGTAGTATCAAATGATGTATTTCGAGCAGTTGAAACTATAGGTATGCCCGAATGTGGAATTAATTTAGCTCATGGAGTCGTGTATTTAGCTCAAGCACCTAAAAATAGAGATTCTTATGAAGCATTTAGAAATGCTCAGGAAGATGTTAAAAAATATGGGAATTTACCAATACCACTTATTATCAGAAATGCGCCAACAAAACTCATGAAAGATTTAGATTACGGAAAAGGGTATGAGAAATATACAAAAGAAAGTTTTCTACCGGATAAAATTAAAAATAAAAAATATTTAAAGAAAGGGAAGTAGTATAAATAAAAAAAGGCCACGCAAAATAATGCGTGGCCTTCTAATTCTAAATATTTTAATTAAACAAAAGAACAATTTTATTTTACATTCCGGTCATTAAGATCCAAAATCATTTCACGGATTAAGAAATCTGGCGCTGCACATTTAAGCAATGTACCAGATACTTCGATCCTAACTCTCTTAATACCCCTGAAGTCAATTTTATCCAGATCAGCAAAGTACTGGAAGTTTTTGTATTGACTATAACCATTTACTACGAACCCGGTTATCCCATTCAAATGAAATTGACCGATGACTTTTTCAGATTTGTCGGTCATAACAGCGATTACTTTTATATCTCTGTTTGTGCTTGACCCATAACGGAAAGTAAGGCTTAACAAATCAAGATTGTCCCTAAAAATTGGGGTCGTTAATTTGCCAGATCCTTCCATATAAACATTTCCATCAGAAACTCCAGATCCAACGAATTCCCATCCATTAGCGATATAATTGGTAGTGCTGCTTTGACCTGCAAAATCCCAAGCAAGCGTCAATGGAATATACAATTTGGCATTTGAACCATCTTTGCCATTGCAAATAAGACTTCTGGTATTTCCTTTCAAAGCTTCTTCTTCACCCGCATCTCGTTTGCCATTATCGTTCAAATCTATATACCAAATATATAATACTCCTCCTGCTCCATCACATCCGCATGGATTTAAATAGGGAATTATTTCAGCTAATTCTCTATGCGCATTTGTGCCATTGGTACCGTTAGTACCGTTTGTTCCGTCATGAGGCACCAGAATCGCTCCTCTATTGATAATCAAACCATCAGCATAAGTAATATATATGATACTGTCTCCGATTTGTTCGGAAGTAAAACCCATTTGTGGTTTATCTCCCTTAGCACCTGTTGGACCAGTTGCTCCTGTCTCACCATTTGAAACAATGATAGTGAACTTACGAATATCCTTTTCAGAAAGAATTCCATATCCTGGTTCTCCAACCTTATCTACATCTGCATAAAAGTCGACATACTGTCCGATAGTTTTTCCATCTTTATCTAGAATTGGTCTGTTCTCCATTACTAAGTTAAAAGCATCCTTACCATCCTTGCCATTTTCTCCGTTTTTACCATCTTTAGCATTGGGTACAAAAATTTCTACTGAGAGATTTTTATCAAGACCTGGACCTTCACCATCATATTTTCCATTTCCATTAAGGTCAATGTACCAAAGATAAGCGACTCCAAGACTCGTTTGAATAGCTCTTAATGAAGGAGTGTAACCGTTAGTACCGTTAGTACCATTAGTACCGTTATGAGCTATTGGAATTGATTGTGTGCTCATAATTATTCCATCAATAGTAACAGTATAAACAATACTATCTCCAATTCGGCTAACATCTAGCATCGGTGTTTTTCCAGACTCTCCTTTGTCTCCCTTATCTCCTTTGATTCCATTTAAAACCGGTAATGAATATTTTAATTCATCATTAACAGAAAGAATACCATAACCAATCTGATCAGGGTTCTCTTTATCCCAATAGAAATCAAGAAGTTGACCTATAACTTTCCCATCTTGATAAAGAAGTCTACTTCCTATTATAATTCTAGGCGCATCTTTACCATTTAAACCATTAGAACCATTAGAACCAGCCGGCCCAGTTGCACCATTGCAAATTGTTGCTTTTATGGTCTCTACGATACCTGTTACATCAATCATGTTATAGCAACCGTTGGACTGAAGAATAATCTTTATATTCTGTTGAGCTTCGCGATAAATTATGCTATCTCCGACAGTAAATAGACTATTCTTGTCTCTGTTTTGATACCAGACTTTCATGTTGGCTATTGGATCCATATAGAATAGAACACTATAACCATCTTTACCATTTACTCCATCGTGTGCTTCGACGCTAAACTCGTCGCTGT
This sequence comes from Minisyncoccia bacterium, assembly GCA_038247045.1. Classification (GTDB taxonomy): domain Bacteria; phylum Patescibacteriota; class Minisyncoccia; order Phycocordibacterales; family UBA9973; genus UBA8515. The sequence continues at coordinate 5,218 of JBBRVK010000040.1, forward strand.
ATTTACATGAATTTATCAATGCAAATAAAAACACCAAAAAAATTATTAACTTTTTCATTTTAAAAATTTTTAATGTGATTTAAAATTTAAAATTTATATTTAAGTGTTAATTTTTGTGGAGCTAAATCAAAGTCCACATTCTTTATTAACAAGACACCATGAACAACTTCTATACCTCCAAGAACTGCTACTCCTACGCTAGCTCCTCTAACCCATTTTAGCGTTCTTAGTCGGCTTCTTTCATGTACATTACGATCATAATATTTATTGGCTGGGTCAAAAAATTCCAAACCATTATAATTAACGAACGTAGGAACATTTATTGTATGAGTTATCGCATACGCACTAGCTCCTAATGCAGTAACTCCTATCCCAGTCCAAAGAACTCTTTTCGCCCTTCGATTATATTCCTCAACATGAATTCTCTTTCCAATATCAAAACTTAAATCAGTTTTATTGGCTAATCCATATTGATACGATGTCGGAAGGGAGGCTGTGATTGAATACAACAACTTCGTTGAACCTTTAGTTGAATCTTTGTTTAAACTAAAACTCTCTAAGGTTAACTTTAGAGTATCCGGCAATACCGGAACCGAAGGCTCAGATAAGACATTTACACTAGGAACAATTTCCAATTTAGGAACTTCATTCTTTTTAACTTCGATAGAAGGAATAACTGGGATAAATTTTTTATGAACCCTTTTTGCTATTACTTTTTCTGGGCAATCATTCCATATGACAATGGAACTACTTCCATCCTGACCAAATGTCAAAGTGTCAATCCAAACCTCTTTTCCTTTTTTGTGGTTTAGACTATCGTAAACTTCAGTCGTTCTTAAGATAAGAACAGCTTGTTTTTGATTGGAATGCTCACAACAAATTTCCACCTTTTTATAGATGAAATATCCGCAAATTAGTATTGCTACTAATAATACAACACTTGCTGTCCTCCAAATAACCGAAAATACATCATTCTGTTTCATTTTTCTTTAATTTTTAATGAACGATTAATAATATTATATTTTTTTGTTATATATAGAAACAAACATGGGGGTAAACCCTTATTTGTTGTTTTATTTTATTAAGCTTATTTAAACATATATAAGCATAAATATATAAAAATGTCAAATAAAAATGGTAATGTGCACACACATATGGCGGTTTTCGGATAGAATCCGAGAATGAGCATTAATATGGCTAAAACAATCAAAGAAGAGAAATTAAAATGGGTAATTCCAATAGTAAATAAAGAGGTTAGATTAATCGATGTATCAAAGGTCTGTCCGTATGGTAAACGAAGCCTAGAGAGATGGGTAGCCCTCTACAAGAACAAAGGAGACATAGGATTAGAACCTAAATCAACAGAACCAAAGACTCAAATAGAAGAAACTCCAATTTGGATCAAAGAAAGAATAATTAAAGTTAGAAAAGAAACTAAAAAGTGTGCATTGAAGATACACTGGCAATTAGAGAAAGAAGGAATCATAATTCACGAAAGAACCATTGGAAAAATATTAAAGAAAGAAGGATTAGTTCGAAAGTATAGAGTTAAGAAAATTAAATACAAATATATTAGAGCAGAAAGACAACCAGGTGAATTAGTAGAGATAGATGTTAAATATGTCCCAGGAAGGGTTAAAAACAAAAGATATTACCAGTATACAGCTATTGATACAGCATCTAGGTGGAGATACCTAAAGATATATGAGGAACAATGTAACTACAATTCGATTCTATTTCTTAAAGAAGTTATCAGTATCTTCCCATACAAAGTACAATCTATTAAAACAGATAACGGGAGTATATTTACTAACTACTACACAAGTATGACAAAGAGAAGTGACATGACCGTTAAAACAATCCATGCACTTGATTTGTTTTGTAAAGAAAAGAATATCATTCATTATTTAATTGATCCAGGGAAACCAGCTCAGAATGGAACAGTTGAAAGAAGTCATCGAGAAGATCAACAGAAATTCTACGAACAGAATAAATTTAATAATTTTAAAGACTTGCAAATTAAATTGAAAAGATGGAATATATATTACAATGACCTTGAACATTGTGGTTTAAATGGAAAAACGCCAAATGAATATTTGGCTAATTACAAATTAATTAAACCGCCATATGTCCATACCTAAAACA
>JBBRVK010000041.1:0-7120 GCA_038247045.1 Minisyncoccia bacterium
CTGCAATGCTTTTATAAACCTCAATTTATTATATAACCCTTCCATATATTGCTTATCAGATAAGATAGTTATAATAACGTTATGTTCACCGGACAATTATAAAAGCCTCAATTTATTGAGGCTTTTATAATTGTCCTCTCGAGTTTCGTCCTTGCGGACGAAACGTGTAGGGATCGAAAGACTTTTCTGTGGTTTGTTTACAAACCTAGAAAAGTACCCGCGACCGTAGGGCGAGATAAGGCTACTGCCGGTCCTACCGAGCGGACCCTCAAGTTCTTGGTTCGATTACCTTTTAGTATAAGGTTATCTTTTGTGTAGTTTAGCTTAATTAAGACAGGAATAAAACTTTAGAATTAATTAAAACTTATTAAACATTACAGATATTGATGTATAATATATTATATGGAAAATAATAACATAATTGTAAAAGTAAGAGGTATTATAATGTATGAAGGTAAATTACTTATTGTTAAACATAAACAATCTCAATTTATGGCTCTTCCTGGTGGACATTTAGAATATGGTGAAGATGTTGTTACTTGTTTAAAAAGAGAACTTGCTGAAGAATTGGGTGTCGCACCAGAAGTAGGGAATATATTATATATAAGTACTTTTATTGATAGTAAAAAAGAGCAATATTTAGAATTCTTTTTTGAAGTTAAAAACGGGAAAGAATATTTAAATATTGATGGATTAGAAAGAACTCACGCTCATGAGTTAGCTGAAATATTGTGGATTTCACCAACTGATAACATAGAAATATTACCGAAAGATTTAGATAAAGATTTTAAGGAAAATAATATTGATTTAACAAAAACTAAGTTTATTAGTGAATTAAATCTATCTAATTAATTTATGAAAAAAATTGGACAAGGATGGCAATATACAACATATGATTTAGAAAATGAAAGAGTTTTTAAAAGGTTTCACTCATGGGCTAAGGCATATTTTGTAATTTTAAAAGAAATTTTTCCATTTAATAATGATTCTTTATTTGAAATCCCTGCTTTTATAAACGATTTAAAAAAGAAGGCTGATGTTTCATTTGAAATACTAAAAAGAAAAAATATCCCGAACGAATGGTTGGCAAATCCTAAATTTATTAATAAATATGATTTTGAGCAAGATAAAGTTACCCCTCTTCATGATGTATTAAATGGTGTGAATATTGAAGCTGATAAAAAAGTTATAGATCAATTTATTGAATTTAATAAAAAATTATTTGATCTAGGTGTAATTGATAAAGGTTTTAATATTACAAAAAATTATGGAATAAACAATAAAGGAGAAATTGTTTTGATTGATATCGGAGAACTTTTCGATGATCTAGAAAAAATAAGAGAACAATTTAAAAATCGAGTTTGGACACATAGCTATGTATCAGGGTGTATAAAAAGTAAAGAAATTCAGGTGTATTTCATAGAAGAAATGGATAAAAATTTTATTTAACTTTCTCTCTGCAACGCCTTAATAAACACCAACTGACTATACAGTCCTCTCATATAACTCTCATCAGACAATATGGTTATAATAATCTCCTGTTCTGGGGACAATTAAAAAAGCCTTAATTTATTAAGGTTTTTTTAATTGTCCTCGAGAGTGAATGAACTTCTTCATTCACGCGTAGGAATCGAAAGACTTTTCGTTCTCTGGTATTAACCAGAGCGAAAAATACCTGGCAATGTAATTGCCGATAAATGTACTCATGATTCTACCGTGTAGGAATCGAAAACCTTTTCCTTGTGAGTGTACTCACGAACGGAAAAGGTGTACTAACCTTGATTTACCAAAATCACCTACTGAGTTTAAGGTTCGATAAGGCTACTGCCGGTCCTACCTATCTATTCTCTGCAGGAAGAAAAAGTTTTAGTCGAGGCAGATATCCATACACGAAAATCTAGAGTCCATTTTATTCTATTATTTTCTTACTGTTTTCCACTTCTTCTACTAATTTAGTAAAACCTAAATTAATACTTTCGCTATTTTTTTAGTATTTTCATATGTTTTTCTTCCAGAATTTATAAAATCATCTATTTCGTCAGTTGAGTTAGTTATATTATAAGTAGCTAATTCTATCTCTTTTTTATAATCATTAGGATTACCAAATTTTCTATCAATGGACCTAGCAATTTTTGTTAAAATCGGAGAGCCGTGATACATTGCCATATCTAAACTATTGGTCTTATTTATCCAATACATTTCTTCTTTATTGACACCCAAAGTTGGATAAAACATTCCTGACCTTGTTGTTTTTTGTGCTTTGCCAGAAGAATTATAAAATGTAACAGGGATACCATTAATATTAACTTTGACAAAAATTCTTCCATCTGATGAAACAGGGCTTACTAATAAAATTCTCTGATTGTTTTTTTTAAAAGGGATAAATTCTACTTTATTGCCATCTACATCAAAAATTTGGCCTAATTCAAGCTCTTCTTTTTTCCTTAAATCATTATAGCTATTTATTTTAGGATGTTTTTCAAAAGGTTTTTGTAAATCTTTATTTTTTTTAACAACATTAACTAAGTTGTTCCATTGGTACTCTGCAGCAACAGATTTAAAATTATCGACTCTTTTACTATAATCATCGGGTAACTTAAATATATATTCTTGATTTTGATTAGAAACAAAACTAGGACCCTTTTTAGTTTTATTATCTTTATTTGTATTAAATGATTCTTTCATATTTAAATTATATCATAAAGCCTATATCTCAACATTTTCTAATCCTGAATCAAAGAACACATGACTTCATTTAAAGATAATAGTTTCAAGAGTGTTCCACTCCAGGTTTTGTAAGAGAACCCTCAAGTTTAGGGTTCTCTTACTTTTTAATACAAGGTTATTTTTTGTGTAGTTTGGCTTAAACCGGATGGAAATCGAATTATGATATAATCTAAATATGGAAAATATTCAAAGAGAGAAAGATTTATGCACTTTGTATTTGGTCCGACATGGAGAAACAGAATGGAACGTAAAAGGTATTACTCAAGGTCAGACAAACTCATCTTTAACTGATAATGGTAAACAGCAAGCTCTCAATACAGCCAATGAATTAAAAGGTGTTCTTTTTGATGCTGTATTTTCTTCTGATCTTACTCGAGCAAAAGATACAGCAGAGATTATAAAACTTAATAGAGACATCATTACCCAAACATCAGAATTACTCAGGGAGAGAAGCTTTGGAAGTTTTGAGGGTAAGCACGGAAATGAATTTAGAAGAACCTTAAAAGATAAAATATTGGAACGTGAAAAATTATCCGAAGAAGATGGGTGGTCATTTAAACTTACAGAAGATGTTGAAACAGATGAAGAGTTGGTAGTGAGATTTCTTGTTCAATTAAGAGAAATTGCAATATCCTATCCTAATAAAACAGTTCTCGTCGTCAGTCACGGAGGTCCCATTAGAATGTTTCTTTCAAAAATAGGTTATAAGGCAAAGAAAGAATTAACTGGTGGCACTTTTAAGAATGGTGGGTATGTTAAAGTAATATCAGATGGAATAAATTTCCTTGTTCAAGATATTAATGGAGTTGTGCAAGTTAAAAATCATTAATTTATGAAAAAAATCGGCATTATAAATGAACATAATTTTTCTAAAGAAAAGATAAAAGAGCTTCCAATTCGTAAAAAGGTTAGAGGTTTAGTTTGTAAAAATAAGGATACCCTAGTTTGTATTGAAGAAAATGGTTATGGTACAAAACATCTATTAAAATTGCCTGGTGGAAGTGTAGAAAAGAATGAGAGCAATATAAAAGCTATTAGACGAGAGATTTTAGAAGAGACAGGCTATGAAATTGATAATATAAAATGTATTGGTTTTATAGAGAATATCAGAAGAGAATATGTTATAAATATCGTATATTATACTGCAAAGACAAAAGGTAAAAAGAAGAAACTTCAACTTACGGATGAAGAGTTAATAGTAGGAACACGACCGATAGAAATCGATAAAGAAGTAGTAAAAAATAGATTTCAAAAAGAATATAATAAATCACATAATGATAGTTCTTTGAGAGATATTATGGTATTAAATTTTCTCTCTGCAGTGCCTTTATAAACTTCAATTTATCATATAAACCCTCCATATATTCTCTATCAGATAATATGGTTATAATAACGTTATGTTCACCAGACAATTAAAAAAGCCTTAATTTATTAAGGTTTTTTTAATTGTCCGCTCGAGCAAGCCATCTGCATTGCTTGCGTGTAGGTCCATCGGTATTGATGGACACCTGTAGACGGGAATCGAAAGACTTTTCGTTCTCTGATGTTAATCAGAACGAAAAGTACCTGACAGTGTAATCGTCGATAAGCCATAAAGGATTGTGTTTTAAACAAGTGGAATACCACTTAATAAAACGGGAACGTACTCGCGGTCCTATTTAGTAATCGAACCATAAAAAAGACTAGAATATTCTAGTCTTTTTTATGGTTCTCAATTATTAAAATCCTAATTTTTCCATAAACATCATTGATTTAGATTCCTCAAGCTCAATATCAGGGATAAACTTTAGGATAGATTCTTTTACTTCAGCCGTGATATCAAATGGTAAGGGGATTGTGTAAATAGGGAGGAAATATTTATCTGTTTCGATTAATAGAATTGAATTCTCTATTCCTTTTTTAATGTGAAAACCCTTCAATCTTTTCCAGGGGTAAATATCATTACCCATTGTTAATCCATCTGTTTCAATCGAAAAAGTAACATCTTTAGGGTGGCGTATACTAAATAATCCCAAAGAGAGTCCTGAGATAAATATAAATATTGCAAATAAATAATTTTTCATCCAAATTGCTATACCGCAAGAGACGATAGCTATTAATCCAATAGTCCACAAGAAGTCTATGCTTTTTTCTTCATGTTTGTATTCAGGGGCAGACCAAGATATTTTATTTATTGTAATTTCTTCCATTAGAATATTATAGCAACACTATACATAAAATACCAATCAAAATTATTGTTTGATTGGTATTTTATGTAAGAATTCTAATTTTTTAATGCAACAACAAGGCCTGCTCTAGCTTTTTCAATTTCATCTTTAAGGGCGTTTTCTGAAAGTTTTATTGATTCATCTCTCGTTTTTTTTAGAGCAGTTATTCCTACTCTAGTTTCAACTGCCTTCTTTGTGATCTTAAGTACATCTTTGGCTTCATTTATTTTTTTTGTAAACTCAGTATTTACTGTTTTACTTGAATTATTATTAAGACAATCAGTTTTCGCTTTTTCAAGAGCATTATCAACAATTGTTTCAAAGGAAGAAACTGCTCCATTCGTAGAATTTTTATTAATATCAATAATAGCAGTTAGCCCAAATTTGTATGTTTTAACAGCGCTATCAATACTCATTTGGTTGTTGTCAATAGCAGTCTGGATTGTTGTCTTATATGTGTTTACTGCTAATTTTTGTTCGTCAGTTTTTGCTTTATTGATTATCTTATCCCAATTTTTTGCACGTCTTGCTGCTCTCTTTGCTTTGTTTATGACATGTTTACTATTTGCATCACTTTCCTTTTTTGTTATCTTGATGACGCGGGAATTTTGATATTTTGATTGTTTTTCTTCCGCTATTTTTATTTCATCTGCTAATTTTGTATTAATAGTTGAAAGACGGGCGCAAAAATTTACAGAAGACCTTGTTATTTTTGGTGCTGTGTCTATTGTTTTATTTGTATTTTCAGCACAAGCTAAAAATGGAAGAAAAGAGGTAACAATAATCACTTTTGCAATTCCTTGTTTTAATTTATTTTTCATAATACTGTAGGTGTCTCATTATTTATATAATGTTCTTTTCTTTTGTTTTGCTTAAAGTATAATTAATTCTTAACATAGAGGGATTCAACTGCTTTATAAACTGCTATTCTTGCATTTTTATCAAACATACTAGGGATGATAAAATCTTTTTCTGGTTTTTCTATTGAAGCAGCTAAGGCTTTTGCTATTGTTGTAAAAACCTTATTGTCAAATTGTGGAATTTTATAATCAAGCATTGCCTTAAAAGCATTTGGAAAAACAAGAGAATTGTTTATTTGATTTGGATAATCAGATCTACCTGTTGCTACTATGTAAGCACCAGCACTATGTGCATCTTCAGGAGTAATCTCTGGGTTTGGGTTGGCTAAGGCAAAAATTATTGGATCTTTTTCCATAGAGGTAACCATTTCTTTTGATAAAAGATTCGGTTTTGATAATCCTATAAATACATCTGCTTTTATAAGGGCATCAGCAAGAGTTACTCCTTCTATTTTAGAAGTACTGTTTGAAAGAAGCTCAATTTTTTCTTTATTTAAATCATCTCTTTTGCTATTTATAATTCCTTTGCTGTCACAAAAAATTGTATTTGTAATTCCATAAGAATGAAGTAGTCTTCCCGTTGCAACCCCAGCAGCACCTACTCCAACCAAAACAACTTTTGCTTTTGTTGGATCTGTATTTCTAAGTTTAAAAGCATTTATGAGGGCGGCCAATGTCACTGTCGCTGCGCCCCATTGATCATCGTGCATAACAGGAATATCTAATTCTTTTCTCAATCGCTCTTCTATTTCAAAACATCTTGGAGCAGAAATATCTTCAAGATTTATACCTCCGAACACGGGAGCTATTTGTTTTACCGCTTTAATTATTTCTTCTGTATCTTGGGTATCAAGGCAAATAGGAAAAGCATCTACTCCGCCAAATTCTTTAAAAATTGCGGCCTTTCCCTCCATTACCGGTATTGCTGCTAGTGGTCCAAGGTTGCCAAGACCTAAAATTGCAGAACCATCACTGACAATAGCTACCGTATTTTTCTTTATGGTATGGGTCCTTGCGATTTTTGGGTCTTTTGCGATTGCTTCACAAACCCCAGCAACACCAGGAGTATAAGCAAGAGAGAGGTCCTCTTTGTTTTTAAGAGGAACTTTATTAATTACTTCTAATTTTCCACCATATTTTTCGTGTAATTCTAATGATTTTTCATATATTGTAGTCATGGGCTTTATTATACTACCGATTTTTTATACGGTAAACCACGTGTTCGAATTAAAATTTTTTTATTAAATATTTTGTTTTTTTAATTTTAAAAATTTACTCACAATTATTATTTTTAATTTGAAGTTTTTCTAATTTTTTAAAATAAAA
>JBBRVK010000042.1:0-7089 GCA_038247045.1 Minisyncoccia bacterium
AAGTTCAACATCATCACGAATTCCATTTAAGTTTGCATCAACACCTTGCAATGTTTTATCAGCTTCTACCCCTGGAACAGGAGGTAGATTTTCTCCAGTTACATCTTTCATTTGTAACTTAGTTGAATGAATCTTTATTATTTGAGCCTCTGTTTTTTGTGCTTCTAAAACGTGAGGAATTCTAGTAATACTTAGAACAATAAACCCAGCTAATAAAATTAAAAAGACCCATACAAATATCTTCAATATTTTGAGGGCCAAAGTTTTTATCTTTAGTTTTTCCATATTAAAATTATACAATTTCAATAAATAACTTGTCAAAAAAAATGGTGGATAACTCTCCCCTGACCCCGGGTCAGGGGAGAGTTATCCGAGGTCGGACCCAGGGAAAACAGCACCCTAAAAATGCAACAATAATGAAAATGGAATTCCTCGCCTCCAAGGTAATGGAAAACTATTTATAATTAATCCAATCTAATATTTCTTTATCAAAATCCAAAATACTTTTAAAGTAATTTGGGAAATGTCCTTTATCCAAAATTTTACTATCTTTTCTATAATGTCCTTTATAATCTAAATAACTCCCCCATTTATATTCATTTAAAAAATTCAAAATAATTTCTTTGTCCTTTATAACATTTTCTTTCCACAACGGATCAATTAACTTAAGAGGGTTTAAGTGTATATAAGAAAATAAATATTTAGCCTGTATATCATTATCAACATGAACAGCCTTAAATCTACCCTCAAAGAGAGACCCCGTCCTATCATATTTTTTATTAAAATATTTTGAATAACTTGAACAAAATTTATTCATAAACAAAGAAATTCGTGATTCTCTGGTTTCCCCTGACCCCGGGTCAGGGGAAGTTATGTATAGATGAAAATGATTAGGCATTATAACCCAAGCACCAATAGAGACTATTGTTTCTCCTCTTTCAAAGTCCCATGCATCTATTTTTTGCTCTACAATATCATCACGAAAATTAACATTCTTTTTAGAATTAGATAAATACAGTAATTTTATGAATCGCTCCCTATCCTCGTCATCAAGGAATATTTTTTGTTTACTATTACCTCTATTGTAAATATGAAAATATTCTCCCGAGACAAGAGGGACTTTCCTGTATGTCATAATTATATTATAACATCCAATTTAATAAAGTAAATTTCCCTCAGGTCGGCCCTAGGAGAAAACAGCATCCTAATGATGTAAAAAACTCAAATGGAGTTTCCCCTGACCCCGGGTCGGGGGAAATATAAATGGAAAGATAACGGGAAATCAAAACAGGAAGGAAAGGTATTGCAAAATAAAGTTCTACACAGGTCAGACCTATGGGGAAATAAAAACAGACGGAAACAATGTTCCGCCTGTTAAATATTTGTTTGTATTAAAAATAAATTAATATGAATCTTCATTAAGCTCAAGCTCTTCAATCTGAAGAGCTGTAAAAATTTGACCATCTCCTTCTTCTGGAAGATGATAAGCCTTCGGCAAATGATATTTTTTTTCAAATGGCCTTTTACTTTTTTTAAGCTCGTTCTTCGTAAGAACGACATCGCTTTTAAAGATTCTCAAATCATAATAGCCTAGAATGAATCCACACTCTTCAAACAGCTCCCTTACAATGTTATTAAAAGCTAAACCTTTTTGGCCTTTTTCTAAGCCAACGGTTCTATTTCTATATCTGTGGTTCAAAATACGAGCCACCTCAGCCATATCTAACTCTACAAAATTTAAATTACTCATAACTTATATTTTTAAAAGATTAAACAAACTATTCTAGATTTGTATATATTATACAATATATAGTCAAAGTATGTCAAATAACTGATTTGACCTTTATTTATAAGGCAAATTATAATTTCCTTATTCCTTATTTATATATATGAATATTAGATATATTTGTGTAATTTCCCCCACCTCGGAGGTAGGGGAAATTAAAATGCTTGATATTCTATAAATAGAGTGTAATATAAGACTAAATTTAAATATTTAAAATATGATACAAATACCGATTAATTTTGTTCCTGGATTTGCAGTCAACCGATATAAGTTTGCAAAAGTACCTAAGAAATTTTTATCAATAATTAGTAATCTCGGTAATAGCTCATTTGGCCATCTTCCCACACATAAGTGGAACAGAAAAAGAGGATCCCTCAACCAAAGATCTTGACAACTGCCCTACCCCGAAAAGTTTTTAGACTTTTCGGGGTTTTGTTTTATTTAAAACGTAATAAAAAAACGGTTGAATTAATCAACCGTCTTACTAGATATTTTGCAAATTCTAAATTTAATTTTAAAACGACCCATGCGTTTTAACTTAGAACTTAAATCTTTGTGGAAAAAATCCACGTAGAAGTTACCTTTCTTGTTGAATCGATTATGCATAACATCATCCACACGAAAAATTCCTTTTCCATAAGGTGTTACAACATCAAGATTTTCAACCTGAATATAAACTTCCATTTCTTTTTTTAGAAAAAATTCAGTAAAGGCAGATCCTAGTGCGATTGAACCGGATTTAATTTCCCGACCAAAAGCACCAGCACCATTACAATCTTCTCTAGTCTGATTTTTATCTTTACTATCATAATAAGATGCTTCTGCCGTAGTCCAGTTAGAAGCAAAATACATAGTAGTGTCTGATGCAGACTTAGGACTGGATGCTAAGATTTTAGTCCAATCCTCTTTCTTATTTGTTTTTATACTGCCGCTTACATCTATAGCAAGTGGATAAAATATAAAAGCAAACAAAACAAAAAAACTTCTCATAACTTTTTAATTAATGAACAATATTTTATATATTATATCATAAATATATCATTAAGTCAAACAACGACATATCAATATAGATACTTCTAATGTTTATACTCAGAGAACTCCATTTTTGGCGCAAAATTACAATATGATTTAAAGAATAAAACCATTAATTATCATCCTTTTTTTCGCCATCGTCACCATGATTAAATTTAAAATTTGATTTAAAATAAGTATCAACTTTTTTAATTGAAGTTTCTGAGTCTAAAAGTTTAATATAAAAATCTCGATTATTATCGTCCTTTTCTTTTATATTAGATTTTTGTAAATTTTTTTTAGAAAAATCTATTTTCTTACTTGTATTACCTATCGTCTTTTGATCAACCTTTGTTTCAGGAGTGGTCGTAACTGAAACTCCCTCATTGGTTATATCCATTAATGGTAAAACTAAATCTTTTTCTTTATTGTCTTTATTGTCTTTATTATCCTTATTTCCATTATCTGAATTATTTCCTTTTTGATTATCTCTAATCTTGTTTGCTCCAAAGCGTGCTGTTTCTGAAAGATTAAAACTTTCACCCTTATTTTTATTTACCTTGATATCAGAAGAAACATCTGAAGTATTACCAATATTACCAATAGAAATATCCTCGGAATTATTTCCTATAATAGCGTCAAGAACTCTAGCATGTGCATTCATCTCATCTTGAAAATTATTAACAATATCATCTACGTCATTATTATCTTTTGATTTATCAACTTGATTAAGGGCGGTATTTAGAGCATTTGTATGATTCTTCAAAAGATTATTTATTTCTTTCTCTTTTTCTGCATCAAGCTTACCCTTACTTGCTAAAATTTCTGCCTCAATAAGTCGAGTAGAGGCCAAGTCACTTTCGTGTTTTGCCTTCGCCTTTGGAGTGAATAATAAAGCTCCCTCTATGGGCTCAACAACCTTAACCTTTATTGGATATAAAATACTATCTGGTAAAACATCTTGCGACGCAAAGACAACACCTGAACTCGTTAAAATAATTAAAAGTGGAACTAGAATATAAAAAACTAAACGACTTCTCTTTACTGTAAATATAAAAGAATAATTAAACCAAGGACTTTGAATTGGTTTTGTATTGGAAGATGCTGAAATACTCAAAACATTATCAAGTACCCTCTGTTTCTCAAAGGATGTCATTTTGATTTCTTTCAATTCGTTTATTCCTAAATTTAATTTTTTATCTTTCATATAATTTATTTATCTATATAATGATCCCCAGTCTTTTTTCGTAATTCTATCAAACCTCTATTGATTCGAACAGAAGCGGCATTTGCTGATATTCCTAGAATCTCCCCTATCTGAGGTGGTGACAAATCTTCTACAAAACGTAAATATAGTGGGTCATGATAGGAGGAATCAAGTTCGTTAATTTTCTCTAATAGATAACGACTCTCTGCTCCTAATAGAATATTACCTACCGTCGTCTTATCGTCTAAAATATCATAGCCTCCTTCATTTTCAGAAACGATACTATCCAATGACAAACTTTTCTTCTTACGATACCAATCGATGATGAGTCTACGAGCGACTGTATACAAGAAAGCTCTGTCGTTTAATATTTCTTTGCCTTCTAACATGTTTTGCCATAGACGGACAAATGTCTCCTGAGTAATATCCAATGCTTGCTCACGATCAGATACACGAATTAAGCAGAATCGAAATATAGCATCAGATTGAATACTGTATATCGCTTCAAATTTATTAACTAAATCCGTGTTCATGTTCGTGTTCATATAGTATGACGTATGAGAGATTAATTTCTTACATAGCCTATATCATCAAAATACAACATTAATACAATAATGTCCATGTAAGAAAACCAAGACATAAGACGTCTACTCTATTGTAGGTCGCACATCATATTATATATACAATATATAATATGATTATAAAGATTATTAATTATAAATTATTAGTTAAAATTATCTATAAAATAAAAATATATGAAAAAATACAATAAATTAGTTATAGGTTCTCTCTTGACCGCTCTTATATTAGCAACTCCAGCATTAGGTTATGCCAAGGATAATAATGAAGACAATAAGGGAAACAAAAACGAAGACAGAAAAGAAATGTCTTTTGAAGTAAAATCAGACAACAAAGACAACAAAAAAGATAATGAAAATGAAAAAGGGAATAATTCTTGGTTTAAAAATGCCTCAGATTGGTTTCATAAGAATAAAGTTTCAGTTGAAAATGATAATGTAAAAAATCTTATGCCAAGTATTAGTGGTATAACATCTCCAACAGTGCTTAAAATCGGAGAAGTTGGAACTTGGAAAGTAAATGCTTCTGATCCACAAAATACTGCTTTAACTTATAGTGTAGATTGGGGTGATGTAGAAAATACAACAAAGATGGCCGCACTTTCAGAAACAGTATTTGTTCAAACTGGAACATTTACTCACTCATATGCTAATGATGGAAAGTACACAGTTACTTTTGTAGTTAGTAATGCCGCAGGACAAAAAACTACATCAACAGTTACTGTTCGTGTATCAAAATTACAGAACGTCGTAATTGCTCCAGTTATTAGCAACCTTTCAACGACTTCAGTTAAAGCAAATAAGGCTTCAATAATATGGACAACAGATACTCGTTCAAATAGTTTTGTATGGTTCGGAACAACATCACCAGTTAATACAACCGTAAATCCAAATATTTCGCGCAGAAATCATGTGTTAAATCACAAGTTTGAAATAAAAAATTTAGCGCCAAACACAACATATTATGTAATCGTTGGATCAGCTAATAGAACAGATCTTACTAAATCAGCCGAAATATCATTTACAACACCAGCCGTAGTTGTTACAGATAATTCTCCAGTTATTTCTAGTGTAACAGGACTTAAAACTCTTGTAGCTGGAACAACTGAGACTGTTACAATCAATGCTTCAGACCCTCAAAATAAAGCATTAAAATACTCTGTTAATTGGGGTGATTCAAATATAGCAATGAGATTTCTAAATGCAATCACAGAACCTATATTTATTCAAACAGCAACGCTTAGTCATGTTTACAACACTCCCGGTGTATATACTGCAACATTTATTGTAGAAAATAGCGATGGTAAAAAAGCTACTTCTACGATGAATATAACAGTTACAGCAGTTCCTGTTGTTGACACAATCGCTCCAGTTATAAGTAGCACAGAGATCAACATCAATGCCGATAAAACTGTCACCATATCATGGAACACAAACGAGTTAGCTACATCAAACATTTTTTATTCAACAATTAGTCCACTTGATATAAACGCAAGTACTACAAAGTTAATAACAGATGCGTCATTAGCAACAAAACATTCATTAATGATCCCAGGTTTAACATCAAGCACTCTCTATCACTTCATTTTGAAGTCTGCTGATGCACTAAACAATGTAGCCATATCTAGTGAGGCTGCATTCACAACTAACTAGAGTTATCAAACGGAATTAAATAGGGCCGACAACATAAAAACACTCATCGGCTCGATGAGTGTTTTTATGTTGTCGGCCCTTACCACCTCTCTCTCCTTTTTTAAAATCTTTCCCCATTTTCTTCCCCTAGGACCGACCTAGGGGAAGAAACCCTAGACCTGGTTTCAGGGAAACTAACGCATTGACAAATCTAGCTATTGTTATATAATTAAACTAAATTTACGTATTTTCAAACCCTTAAAAATCAGAGATATGAAAAAATTGTTTGTTCTCTTCTTTGTCGCGGTGTTATTGGTTGTCTTAATGTCTAACTGTATGGTCCCTCTTTATGGGACATATGATAATAACTATTATCATAGTTACGGGTTCGCACCCCGCTATGATTACGGTCGTGTATATAATGACTATAGTGATTATTACTACTATAACGACCGCCGTGACTATCCAAGGAGAAACTATATCGACGACCACCAATACAATCCTTATCGCCGCAGGTAAGTAGAAAATTTTAAAAACAGGGTAGCATTTGCTTCTCTGTTTTTTTGTATCTGTTCATTCCCCCTACCTCCGAGATAGGGGGAATAAGGGGGGAGAAATTTAGTTTCCCCTATCTCGGAGGTAGGGGAAACTATGGTATTGACAATATATGTCTTTTATCATAATGTTCAGATAAATCCTCAATCTATTCTGATGTGTAGATAGACAGGAAAAAATATTTCAAATCATATAAAAATATAAAAAATGAGAAAGTATTTATTTTTATTATTAGTATTTTTAGCAATTGCAATATCTGGATGTAAAACGTCTAGCAACGTCAGTACGAACAAGAAGGGACTATTTCATAGTACCTTTCA
>JBBRVK010000043.1:0-6636 GCA_038247045.1 Minisyncoccia bacterium
GAAAGGAATGATTTATTTATGAAAATAATTATGAAAATGAAATAATATGGAGACAGAAATAGATAAATATGCAAAAATAATTTGGGATTACATGCACATGAACCACACATTATCAAATGCTGATATGGTATTTGTACTTGGCTCTAATGATCTTCGTGTTGCAGATAGGGCTGTTGAAGTTTACAAAGAAGGCTTAGCTCCAATAGTAGTATGTTCAGGCGGTAACGGCAAGAACTCTAATTTTAATGAGCCGGAAGCAAGGTTGTTTTCTGAGAGGATGATTTCTTTGGGTGTGCCTAAGGAAAAAATTATATTAGAACCAAATTCAAAAAATACAGGAGAAAATGTCTTATTTACAAAACAACTTTTAGAAGAAAAAAATATAAAAATACAAAAATTAATAGCAGTACAAAAACCATATATGGAACGTAGGACTTTTGCAACAATACGAAA
Organism: Minisyncoccia bacterium; assembly: GCA_038247045.1. GTDB lineage: Bacteria > Patescibacteriota > Minisyncoccia > Phycocordibacterales > UBA9973 > UBA8515. The sequence goes on from JBBRVK010000043.1 coordinate 454, forward strand.
TCAATGGCCAGAAGTTGAATGTAATGCTACTTCGCCCTTAGTTTCTTATGAAAATTATTCAAATAATGATTTAGAATTCAAAAAGAGATTTATTAATGTTATGGTTGGAGATATTGTTAGAATAAAAAAATATCCAAAATTAGGCTTTCAAATAGAACAAGAAACTCCAGACAATGTATGGGAAGCTGGGCAAATTTTAATAAAAATGGGTTATAATAAATACGCCTTTGTATAGTAAAGAGTTTGATTGGATTTTATGAATAAAAATATTAAATTAAAAGAAACCTATAATAAAATAGCTAAAGATTGGAATGGAGACCATATTATTGATACTTGGTGGATGAAAGGTGCTGATATCTTTTTATCTTTATTGCCTAACGAGGCTTCAGTTTTAGATATTGGTTGTGCCGGTGGTTTTAAAACAAATTATATTAAGGAAAAAGGTTTTAAGGTTGAAGGTATTGATTTCTCAGAAAATATGACAGAGGATGCAAGGGAAAGATTTAAGGATATATATTTTAGGGTAATGGATATTTATGATTTAGACAAACTTGATAAAAAATATGATGGAATATTCATTCAAGCTGTTCTTCTCCATATACCCAAAAGTGATATTTTGGATATTTTAAATAAAGTTAAATCTAAATTAAAAGATAATGGTATTCTTCATATTGCTGTAAAGGAAAAAAAGAATAATGGGGTGGAAGAAGAAATTAAAACAGAGAATGATTATGGTTATGAATATGATAGATTTTTTAGTTATTATTCTATGGATGAATTTAAAAATTATTTTAATAAACTTGGCTTAAAAGTGATTTATGAAGATGTTATTAATTCAGGCAGAGCAAATTGGTTAAATATTATAGGAAGAAAATAATTATGCAAAATTTAGATTTACAAAAAATAAATAATGTTCATTTTGTTGGTATTGGAGGTATTGGTATTTCGGCGATTGCACGAATGATGTTACAAGAAGGGAAGAATATCACAGGACAAGATATGCAAGGAGGAGAAATAGTTGATGAATTAAAGAAGCTTGGGATTGCAATTGAAATAGGACAATCATATGAGAAAATACCAGAAGATACTGATTTGGTTGTTTATACTGTTGCTATTGAGACTTACGATAAACCATTATATGACAAATTAAAATTAGAGGAAAAATTTCCTATTCGTTCATACCCAGAGATGCTAGGAATAATTAGTAGTAATAAATATACAATAGCTGTCTGTGGAACTCACGGTAAAACAACGACGACAGGGATGATTGCTCAAATACTTATTGATAGTGGTAATAATCCGACTGTTATTGTTGGTAGTTTATTAAAAAATAAAGATGGAACTAGAAGTAATTTTATAGGTGGACATAGTAACTCTAAATCACAAGATGAATATTTTGTTGTTGAAGCATGTGAATACCGAAGGTCATTTTTAAATATTAATCCAAAAATTTTAGTCATAACAAATATAGATGAAGACCATTTAGATTACTATAAGGATATTGAAGATATAAAAAGTGCTTTTCATTCTATGGTTATGCGTGTTCCAGAGGATGGTTTTATTATTTGTAATCCAAACGATAAAAATATAGCAGATGTTTTAAAAGATGTGAAATCAAAAGTTGTAAATTATAATGATGTTTTTGATGTTAATTTGAAATTGAAAATACCAGGAATTCATAATAAAAAGAACGCTGCTGCAGCATATTCTGCTGCCTTGAAACTTAATATTTCAAAAGACGATATAATTGCTGGTCTCTCTAATTTTCCTGGTACTTGGCGACGATTTGAGTTTAAAGGGAAACTTCCGAGTGGAGTCTTGGTTTATGATGATTATGCTCACCATCCGCTTGAAATTACTTCGACCCTACAGGGGTTTAGGGAATTATATCCAAAGAGTAGTGGATGGAACATAACTGTAGTCTTTCAACCTCATTTATTTTCTCGAACTAAATTATTGCTTAATGATTTTGCAAAAAGTTTTAAAGATGCTGACCAGGTTATGTTACTGCCTATTTATTATGCTCGAGAAGTAGATGATGGAAGTATTTCTTCAGAAATTTTAGAAATGGAAATAAATAAACATACAGACAATAGTGAAGCATTTAAAGATTTTAAAACTTTAGAGGAGAATCTGATGATTCGACTAGAGAAAATGGGAGAGAAAAATATTATAGTTACAATGGGAGCAGGAGAAGCTTTTAAGGTTGGTGATTATATTTTAAAATAATTTTTTTTAAAAAGTATGGGTTTACCTTTTAATAAATGAGAGTATAATATAATTATATTCTTACTTATTTTGAAGTTTTTATTTCTAATTATGGAAGAATTAAATTTATTTTTTAAACAAGAATAATATTATCATTAATAAAAAATGGCTAAAACATAATGCCATTTTCCAAAAAATATGGAAAATAATAACAAATTTTTAACATTTTTTAATTCAAGATTATTTATTGGGCTAGGTATTGTTTTGGCTTCTATTATTGGTGCTTATACTTTTTATCAAATTCGAGCTCTTGATAATACTTTAACTGTTACTGGTAGTACAACTAAGGCCGTAACATCAGACCATGTTAAATGGGTTGGTGCTATTACTAGAGTTGCAAAAGCAAGTACTCTTAAAACAGGTTATTCAGATATGGCCAAAGATTTAGTTAACGTTAAAGAATTCTTAAAAGAGAAAAATATTCCTGAGAATCAAATTGTAGTTTCGCCTGTCTTTATGGATCAGAACTATGAACAAAACCAAGGAATTGAAAAAAGTTATACACTTCGCCAAACAGTAGATATTAATTCTGCTGATGTAAATATAATTGGTGAAATTGCTAAAAATATTCAGCCGCTTATTGAAAAGGGGGTAATCTTTTCTACTCAATCTTTAGAATACACATATACTAAATTACCAGAAGAACGTGTAAGTATGCTTTCTGATGCTGTTAAGGATGCCAAGGCTCGTGCTTCAAGTTTGGCTGTATCTAGTGGTAAATCTATAGGTCAATTAAAAAGTGCTTCATCAGGTGTAGTTCAGGTGTTGTCAGCTAATTCAAATGATGTTTCAGATTATGGTTCATACGATACTTCTAAAATTGAAAAAAATATTATGATAACAGTTAAGGCCACTTTTTCATTAAAATAATTTAGGTTTTCATGAAGAAATATTTTATATTTTTCATTTTATTTTATTTATTTTCTACTACTGCTATCCACGCAGAGGTTTTTAATACGACAGGCTTTATTCCTGGGCAAATTTGGTATTCAAAAGACCCACTAGTTGAAGGTGATACAGTGAAGATTTTTACTGCAATCTGGAATAATGGAGCATCTCCATTAACAGTTAAGATTGAATTCTATGATAAGAATGTAATCCTTGGAACAAGGGATGTTGTCGTTCCAGCTTTAAAATTACAAGATGTCTCTATCTCTTGGAAGGTTACTTCTGGGGATCATTCTATCTCTGCAAAAATTATTTCACCTAGTATCACAACTAGTGGCAAAAAAGAAGCAGTTTCTCTCGATAGAAATTTAACGATTCCAGACCGTAAATTTGTCCCTGTATTAATTAAGACTGCGACAGGAACACCAGCCTCAAGCTCCGATATTATTAAAAGTCAAATTGACAAAGCTAGTACTTCACTTGATGGGGCTATCCCAAATTCAATAACAGAACCAGTTTCAGAAAATCTTGGTTTTGTTGATGATTTTCGCAATAAAACATTTGATAAGATTTCTGAAGCAAAAAATGAAGCACAAAATAAAATAGAAACAATTATTAAAAATGAAGCTAAAGTTGCTACTAAAAACCTTGTAACTTCTGTCGTTGATAATAAAAAAGGAATAGAGAAAGCTACTGTGTCAAATACTTCTACAAATAAAGTGAGTGTCTTTGATGCTACAGAAAAACCGATTACATATTTAAAATTATTTTTCTTAGCAGTTTTGTCATTTATTTTTGGAAGTAAATTAATTTTTTATTCTTTAATTGTTATCATTATGTTTTTTGTTTTACGTTCTGTCTATTTCAAAATAAGAAATAAATAATAATATTTGTCAAATTGGGGCTTTCTCTTGTATAATAATAATATATGAAAAGAGTGGCTTATGACATTTTATTGTTTTTCTTTATATTTTTGTTACCTTGGTGGGTAACGCTTATTTGGGCTGTTTTAGGTCTTTTCATTTTTAAGAATTTTTATGAGTTTCTAATCTCAAGTGTTGCTGTTTATGTTATGTATTATATTCATAATAGTGATTTTTTAAGTTTTTCAACAGTTGTCTATGCTTTAATAATTATTTTTTATCTAATTGTTCAGTCTTTACGTCGTCGTATGATTCTCTATAAAAATGAAATTCCATATAAATCATAATTACATAAAGAGAGATATTGCCCCTGATGAGATTTTTCTTGATTCTAAAAATTTACCAGAGTTTAATATTCAACAATTTGAGGGTCGCTTGGAAAAAGCTATTCCAAAAAGGTCTATCTTTACTATTGGTTTAGTTTTTTTTATTTGCGCTTTAATTTTTATATTTAAATTAAGTAACTTGCAGATTATTAAAGGAGAAGCTTATTTGAAAAAAAGTGAGAATAATACCTTAATGAAACAACCTATATTTGCTGATCGTGGCCTAATTTATGACAGAAACGATGTTGTATTGTCCTATAACTCTTGGAGTAATGATGATATAAATAAATTTTCTTCTCCGACAAGATCTTATATAAATGATTCAGGTTTCAGTCTGCTTTTGGGTTATGTTAGTTCGCCTGCAAAAGATTCTTCTGGTAATTATTGGCAAGATTCTTTTATTGGTAAAGATGGAGTTGAGAAATCTTATGATACTATTCTTAATGGTAAAAATGGTGTGCGAATTACAGAAACTGATGTAAAGGGCGAAATTCAATCTGAAAATATTGTTTCTCCTCCTATTTCTGGTACAAACTTAAAACTTTCTATTGATAGCCGAATACAAAAGAAAATGTACGATTCTATCGTCTCGATGGCAAGTAATGCTTCTTTCTCTGGTGGAGCGGGAGTTGTAATGAACGTTAAAAATGGTGAGATTTTAGCAATGACTAGTTATCCAGAATATAGTTCTAATGTTATAACGAAAGGGGAAGACAAGAAAGTTATAAGTAATTATTTCACTGACAACCGTAAGGTCTTCTTGAATCGTCCTATCTCAGGTCTTTATACTCCTGGTTCTATTGTAAAGCCCTTTGTTGCTTATGGTGCCCTTGCTGATAATGTGATTACACCCATAAAACAAATTCTCTCAAATGGTTCTATATCAATTCCAAACCCATATTTTCCAGAGAAGAAATCAATCTTTAAAGACCATGGGTCTTTCGGTTATGTTGATATGAAGAAAGCTATAGCAATATCATCTGATGTATATTTTTATGAAATTGGTGGAGGTTTTGAAGGTCAACGTGGTTTAGGAATACTAAATATAGATAAGTATGCTAAAATGTTTGGCATCGCTGATAAAACAGGAATAGATGTTGGGTCTGAAAAATCAGGGATTGTCCCAACCCCAGATTGGAAATTAAAAACTTTTAAAAATGATATGTGGAGAGTTGGGGATACATATAATACTGCGATTGGTCAGTATGGCTTTCAAGTTACTCCACTTTCTATGACGAGAGCAGTAGCAGGAATTGCGACAATGGGTTTAATTCCAACTCCTCATATTTTACGGGATGACAAAAGTTTTGAAAATAAAAACGAAATAATCCCTATTGATAAAGATAAGATGAAAGTAATTCAAGAGGGAATGCGTATGGCAGTTACAGAAGGTACCGCTACAGCCTTGAATTTATCTTCTGTCAAAGTGGCAGCAAAATCAGGAACAGCTCAAATTGGTTTTGGTAATACAAATACCAACTCTTGGATTGTTGGATTTTTCCCTTATGATAATCCAAAATATTCTTTTGCCATTCTGATGGAGCGTGGTCCGAAAGAAGCCTCTGGAAATGCCACTAGGGTGATGAGTGAAGTTGTCGATTTTATTAGCGTTTATACACCAGAATACTTGCAATAATCTTGTTCAAGCCACTGAACATAATTGACAGTTAATTAGTTGTAATCTCGATCTTTTTATTTGGGTTTTGTTGTCTTTTAATTTGGCATCGATGAATTTCATTAGGCTTTCAATCTGCTCTTTTTTCTTGATTTTCCGAGCA
>JBBRVK010000044.1:0-6366 GCA_038247045.1 Minisyncoccia bacterium
AAAAAATAGATACCATCGACAGAAAAAAGGTTAGGAACAGAGCAGAACAATTTTTTAGTTTAAAACAAATGATATTAAATTATGAGAGTATCTACACAAGATTAGTTCAAGAAACTAAATTCAAAAAAGATAAAAATAAAGTATAATATACAAAAAAGGGAAAGTTAAATAAGGTCACTTACTCGATTCCTAATAGGAAAAACTACCATTGCGGGTAGTTTTTTCTATGCGGAACCGGGGAGATTCGCCAATACTATGGCTGGTACTTTTCGCTCTGGTTAATACCAGAGAACGAAAAGTCTTTCGAATCTCCCACTTAAGTGACGAAGGTCACTTACTCGGTTCCCCATAAGAAAAATTACCCTTTCGGGTATTTTTTCAACATGCGGAACCGGGGAGATTCGAACTCCCGAGGGCTTTAACACCCTGCCTCTTTAGCAAAGAGGTACGTTAGACCACTCTGACACGGCTCCATTGTAACTCTTATACCTTATCACATTTCACCTTATACTCAAAAAAATAATTTTATATTTATAAATTAATATGCTAAGATAAGCAAAGTTAAATAAGGAGGCGTGGATGAGTGGTTTAAATCAGCGGTTTACTAAACCGCCGAACTTTAATCGGTTCCGTGAGTTCGAATCTCACCGCCTCCGCATGTAGAAAAATTGCCCCTATTAAGGGGCTTTTTTCTTATGCGGATGCAAGCAAAGTATCTACATCTTTAAATAAATTTTTAATTTAAGGAAAAGGTGATATAATATGAAAGCATATTTACATCACAAAGCAGTGATTAGACATATAAATCTAATAAGTTATATTATTATTTAGTAAAATCGAATCTGGTAAAAAAATAATACCATATTCAACACAGAATGGAAGAAATAGAAAAGCTTAAGTGTGAGAATGAGAAACTCAAAAAAATAATAGAGGTTAAATCTGATTTGATTTCTATATCAGCACACCAATTGCGAACATCATTATCTGCTCTTAAATGGATATTTAAGATGTTTATTGATGGAGATTTAGGCAAACTAACAAATGAACAAAATAATTTTATACAGAAAGCTTATCATAGCAGTGAAAAGATGATTAGTTTAGTTAATGATTTATTAACTATGTCTCATGCTGAATATACATCTATTGAACTTAATTTTAAGGAAGAAGATATTGAATTTTTGATTGAACAAACTATCTTTGAATTCTCTGGTGAAACCAACAAAAAGGGGGTTGAATTGATTTTTATAAAACCAGAACATCATATTCCCCCTATTAGATGCGATAAGATAATGGTCCAGGTTGTTCTTCAGAATTTAGTAGAAAATGCTATTAAATATAGCAATCAAGATGGAAAAGTTTTTATATCATTAAATGCAAAAGATGAAAGAATTGAAATTTCTGTTCATGATAATGGAATTGGAATCAAAGAAGAAGATAGAGAGAACATGTTCAAAAAATTCTTTAGAGCCCCAAATGCCATTGAAAAAGAAAATATCGGTTCGGGGTTAGGTTTATTTATTACTAAAAATATTGTCGAAAAACATGGGGGTAATATTTGGTTTGAAAATCCAGAAAACACAGGAACAACATTCTTTGTTTCCTTGCCTATAGAAAATAAAAATATTATAATATAAACATAATGAAAAAAGTACTTATTATAGAAGATGATGAATTCTTACAGGGTCTCGAGGCTGGTAAGATAAAAAAGAGTGGATATGATGTCATCGTGGCATTAACAGGAGAAGAAGCAATGCAAAGAATTACAGAGCCGGGGATTGATATTATCTTACTAGATTTAATACTTCCAAAATTTGATGGTTTTGAAATTTTGAAAAAAATCCGAGAAACAGAAAGTACAAAAAATATACCCGTAATTGTATTTTCAAACCTTTCAGAGGAAGCAGAACTTAAAAAAGCGCAAGACTTAGGAGCTACACAGTTTATGATTAAATCAAATTTTACACTTGATGAATTAGTAGATAATATTAAGAAAATACTTCAATAAGACTTAAAAAAATACCTTCTTAGTTTAGAAGGTATTTTTTGTTATAATAAACAGATGAAATTAGAAGATAAAATAGATATACATTTTCGAATAGGACTTGAGCAAAAAAAAGCCCTAGGAACCCTTGGAATAACTACTATTCGTGATTTACTTTACCACTTTCCATCACGTTACACTGATATCAGTGAAGTAAGAAATATCAATACCCTCTCTGATGGAGAAAATGTTACAGTTCTAGGAAACATAACAAAACTAACGACGAAGAAAGGTTTTAAAAGTAAGATACCAATGGGACAAGCTGTCTTAACTGATTTAACCGGCTCTATAAATATTATCTGGTTTCACCAACCATACCTAGCTAAAATGATTAAAGAAGGCTCGACGGTCCGTGTCACAGGAAAAGTTTCTGATAATAAAACATATGGGTTAACCTTAACTAACCCAGAAATGAACAAAGAAGATATACTTCCTATAGATTTACATGATTCCCTGTTTAGCAATAATGAAACAAAAACCCAGTATGGTTACTCTGTTTATAGAGAGTCACGTGGAATAACTTCAAAGTGGATATACTATGCAATTCAGAAAATATTAAAACAGGAATGCGTTAAAAATATTTTAGATTATATTCCAGAAGAAATAATCAACACCTACAATCTACCAGCACTTCACACTGCCCTATTTTGGGTTCACATGCCACAAAAAAAAGAACATGCTGAAATTGCCCGTAAAAGATTTGCTTTTGAAGAAGTATTTTTTATTCAATTAGCCCGCCAGCAAGAACGTAAAAAATATGAATCATTATTTTCTTATAAATTAAAAATTCCAGAGAAAGATATCAAAGATTTTATTTCTCGATTTCCTTTTACTCCAACAGAAGCTCAAACAAATACAATCGATACAATTTTAAATGATTTTATTAAAGACAAACCAATGTCTCGTCTCGTTGAAGGAGATGTCGGAAGTGGTAAAACTTTTGTGGCAGCAACTATTGCCTATGCTGTCATAAAAAACAGACCTCAAGGTCAAGATTTTGGAAATCTACAAGTGGCCTATATGGCTCCAACTGAAGTCTTGGCAACTCAATTATACGAAAGTTTTATCCAATATTTTGAACATACTGGAATCTCTATCGCTTTAATTACTGGTTCAGGTTGTCGTAAATATCCAAGCAAAAGTGCACGATGGGAGAATGGCTCGCAAATTAAAACATGGACTCCTATTGCCCGAAACCAGCTTTTAAAATGGATTAAAAATGGTGAAATACCAATAGTAATTGGAACCCATGCCCTAATTTCAAAATCTGTAGAATTTGAAGATTTAGGCTTAGTTATAATCGATGAACAACATCGTTTTGGAACTAACCAGCGGATGAAGTTAGCCAAAAAAGAAGGCCATGCTCCGCACTATCTTTCAATGACTGCTACCCCAATACCTCGGACTCTGGCTTTAACTGTTTATGGGGACTTAGATTTAAGTATTATTGATCAAATGCCGGCTGGTCGTAAAAAAATAATCACCGAGATTGTTGGTGAAAACAAAAGAGCAGAGGCCTATGAAGATATAAAAAAAGAATTAAGTGAAGGACGTCAGCTCTATGTCATTTGCCCTAAGATAGAATCCGAAGATGAAGGAGAAGAAATAAAACTAAATGTAAAATCTGTTATAAGTGAAGCAAAGAGACTCAAGAAAGATATTTTTCCTGATTGCCGTATTGAAATCATGCATAGTAAAATGACGAAGGACAAGAAAGAAAAAGTTATGCGCGATTTTTCCGAACATAAAATAGATATTCTAGTTTCAACTTCTGTTATTGAAGTTGGGGTTAATGTCCCGAATGCTACTGTGATTATTATTGAAGGTGCTGAACGTTTTGGTCTGGCTCAACTTCATCAGCTTCGAGGTAGAGTTATGCGCTCAACATATCAATCATATTGTTATCTATTTGCTGACGCTAAAACAGATAAAACAATAGATAGATTAAAAGCTCTAACTAAGGCGGCTAATGGTTTTGAATTAGCCGAACTTGATTTAGCTCTCCGAGGAGCAGGACTTCTAGGGGGAGACAAACAATGGGGTATTACGGATCTCGGTATGGAAGCTATTAAAAATCTAAAAATGGTCGAAGCGGCCAGGAATGAAGCTATAAAATTAGTTGAAAAAGATGTTGATTTAAAATCACTACCCTATTTAAGTGAAGTATTGAGTAAGAAAAATCTAAATTTACATTTTGAATAAAAAATACCCCAATATGGGGTATTTTTTATTCAAAATTATTTATTTAAATTCTAAAGAAAGAGCACCATTTTCTATTTTCATAGATTTAATTTCCTTATTATTTTTCTCTTCAAAATATTTCTTAATCTCAGGAACTAGACGAGATAGATTACCTTCGATTAATGATTTTGTCATACTTCTAGCTTCAACATTTAATTCTTTTATTGAAATAAAATCACCTTTATTTTCAAGAGTTCCATTAATTTTAACTTTTCCACCAATAAAACCAGCATTCAATTCACTATTAATTTGAATTAATGAACCTGAAGAAAAAATATCAAGTTTTACAATCTTAGCCTTACCTTTTATTTTATCTTTTATAATTTCTTTAATAGAATCCACAGAAACAGATTCTTTTAATTTTTTAGGTTCAACTTTTTCTTTTTTAATAGTACTCATATCTTAGACCTTAACTTTTGTTATTTTTATATTACCTCTAGTAAATTCTCTTTCAAGCTCACTTTTAGTGTGCGCTATAAGAATTTCTTTGCCATTTTTATCTTTACGTGAGGTTTGTGTTTGTATTTCTACTTCATCTGATAAGCCCATCCAACCAAGGACACCCTTTGACACTTTGCTTACTTTATAAGTAAAACCTTCTTTGTCTATATATTCGGTTCCAATTTGTGATAAGTCTTTAGCTGTAAATTTTTTTTCGGCTTCAGTTTTTTCTACCTTTAAAACATCTGAAAATTCTTGCTTTTTTACAGACTCTTTTGGTCCAGAAAGTTGTTTTTCCATCTCAGTACCAATTTTTTCTAATTCTGTTTTGTTAAAATTTACTGGCTTATCTTTTCCAATTGATTTTAATTCATTATATCTTTGAATTCCGTACTCTGATTTAAAACTAGAAGCCTCAAGAGAGATAATTCCTTTTGAATCTCTAATCATTTGATTAAGCATTTTCAAATCATCCCTTAAATCTTCTTTTCTTTTTTCTTCTTTTTCCTTGGCTTCATTTTCTGCCTTAGTAATTGCTTCTTTTGAAGCTAATATTTTAGAATTACTGAGATACCCATCCATTTCATCTCCTATTGTTTGTAATTCTGTTTTATTAAAGGTGACCGGCATTCCCGCTGCAATATGTTTACTTTCTAAATATCTTTTTTTGCCATATTCAGATTTAAAATCAGAGTCTTCTAAAGTAATAATTCCCTTAGAATATTGAATTTTCTTATTGAGCATTTTTAAATCATCCGCCATTCCTCCATATTCTAGGGCAGAAATCTCATTTATTTTTTTCTGTTTTTCTTTATCTTCTTCTTTGTCCACTAGCAGGTCTTTTTCGAGAGGACCAACTATTTTTTCTCCAGAATCTTTTAAAACTGAATTTTTATCAGTTTTTTCTTTTTGTTGTTGTAATTTTTCTAAATGCTTTCTTCCGAAGAATGGAATAAAATATGGGGGTTCAGTACCTAAAGGTAAATCAAGATTTGTAACAGGAATATCATCACAGGTAGGAATAATATCAGGGATAGAATCATTACCAGAGCCAACAAGGGTTGCAAGAGATTTTACATGCTCTACTCCATCCTTCGAACCAAATGTTTCCATAACTTCAGCAAAACGTCCCTTGAAGATAGCCTGACCATTTTCTGTGCCAAAAAATAATTTACCTATTTCACTATTAGGATCAATGATAGCATTCCCATGTATATCAATAGGCACTTCAAAGACTTGGGCTTGGGTTCCTTGAGTTAAAGATAGCATCAACTTAAGTCCTCCTTCTTTTATTTTATTTTGAGCATCCACTGAGAAATCTTGATGGAAGGAACCATCACTTGTCATATGACTAACATCCATTACATAGTTTCCATTGGCATCAATACCAGTACTTCCCGCTGCCCCGCCCCATTGAAGTTTCAGTTCATTCTGGTCAAAAATTGGTTTTGGAGTATTGTTGTCGTACCATCCATCACGCGCAATGTGAGTTGTTTGACCTGGATGATTTTTTAAATAATCATCAGCACTACTTTGAATTTCTTTCGTTCCTTCCACTAAAGTATGAGTTGTACTGGCAATAATCCCATCATGACCTAAACGTGTGATTGAATCATTGTCGAGATTACCACTAGCATCAAAAT
>JBBRVK010000045.1:0-6042 GCA_038247045.1 Minisyncoccia bacterium
ACTTATTTTTCCACCTGAAGGGAAGAGTATTCCTGATAACATTTTTATTGTTGTAGATTTACCAGCTCCATTTGGACCTATAAATGCTATTCTTTCACCTCTTTTTACTTCAAAAGAAATATTAGATACAGCTGTAATATTTCTAATCTCAGGATAAAATAAATTCTTAATCCACCCAACTTTAGGATTTTTTATTGGGAAAGTAAAATCTTTTAATAAGTTTTTTACTGAGATTATGTTCATATTTAAACTGTACCACAAAAAAGTAATGGTTTAAAGGTATTAAAATTTAACAAGATATTGCAATTAAAAAACCATGTGGTGGTTTTTTAATTGCAATATCTTGTTAAATTTTTCAAAACTAATTAAACCTAATAAATTTAGACACTATAAACATCTCCCACATTCTTACGCTATAGCGTAAGAATGTGGGAGATGTTTATAATTTGTAACTAGTCTCGAGTTTGAATGTTTTAATTGAGTTTTTTAATCCTATCAACTTAATATAATCCAAGAACTCTTTTGGAAGAGGTGATGGTCCAACCCAGACACTTCTTTGTATCATAACAAAACCAAATTTTATGAGTGTACGACGGAACCAATCACGTTCGCTTTTTTTGTCTTCTGGTATGTCATACAGGAGAAGTAAATTTTTAGCATTGTTGTTTTCGATCGGTTCAAAATTTTTTAGTATTGGTTTTTTGTATTTTTTATTTTCTAAATATTTTTTTCCGTTTTTATTTAATATATAGTTATTGTTTTCTTTATCTATAAATCCATTTTTATAAAGATCCAGAAATCCATTTCTTACTGACTGTTTTTTCTTATTATTAAAAACTGGCAACATCAAGGCATTCATGGGTATCCCTTTGTAATAAAATTTTGTAGTATTAAGAATCTCTAATATTTCTTCTTTTATTGTCATATAAAATATTATATCATCCTAACTATTTTTACGCTATAGCGTAGAGATAGTTAGATGGATTATAGTGGGGGAGAGTAAGAGTTAGGATGTGGTTTTGATTATTTAAATGTTGACGTTGTAATGTTACAAATGTTGACAGAGGGCTTGTGGGGGGGGTAAAATGAGGGTATTAATAGATAGCTACGCGAAAGCGATTAAAATTTATGGGAATGGAAGGAATAAATATAAGAAAAGCTAATAATAGTAAAGATAAAAGTAAGGAAATAAAAGAAGAATTAAAAAATTACAATGAAGAATCTGTGGTCAATAAGAAAAAAGATCCTGCTCCCGGTATAAGTGAGACAGAGCTAGAAAGTTTATCACCCAATGAGAAATTCAAGTCGGCGGTTGACGATATTAAAGAAAAGCTCGATGTCGTAGAAGGAAAAATATTGGCTATTAATGGAATTACTGATGTATATAATTCACAGATTTCTGTATTTAGTAGGAATTCTGTCTTATGTGATTATGATCTTAAAGGTTCTATTGGTGGTTCAGATTTTTATTTTGATCTTGGAAATACTGAGATTGCCGGGTCTTCTAGAGAATATGAGAATGCAGGTTCTTATAATGAAACTTATACTATAATGGGTCGTTTAGTTGATGGTAAAACATATGAAAAATTTATTGATTATGTAAAATCTGAAATAGATGAAAAAACTTTTAAAATTCATCGCCAAGATATATCCCCAAAACTCAAAGAAGAAATTCTTAATAAAATTGATTTAAAGCGAAAATTTATGCAAGAGGAAGGAGAAAAATGGCAAGAGGAAGGAGAAAAATGGCAAGAGGATGGTAAACAAAATTTTGAGGGTAATGTCGAAAAACTTAGAAATTTTTTACGAATACCCGAAAAGGGAACAGATGGCGAGGTTATTGAGAAAAAGAAAACAGAAATAGAGAATGCAATTAAAGCTGCTGGTTTTGAATATAAAGATTGGTCTTTTGAATCTAAAACATGGTACTTAAGTGAGACAGGTAAAGTAAGTATAGTTAATCTTTTTGGACCAGAAGGTGGTTTTTATTCTACTAAAAGATCACAATGTTTGATAGAAATATGTACTAAGGGTGATGCAGGTAAAATCGGAACTGGACTAACCCGTCGAGACGGCTCCTCACAAATTGAAAATTTTCATCTTAATACACGCATTGAAGTAAGAGGAAAACCAGGTGAATCAGTTTCAGATTTTGAAAAAAGAATTGAAAAAGCACTAGAGAATATTATATAACAAAATAATGCATCATTAAAAAATCCTCCAACTGGAGGATTTTTTAATGCACACGGTCTTGATTCTGTTTTTAATTCTTAAAACCAAAATGAAATCAAAAGTGGAACGATTATCAAAGCAATGATGTTTAATATTTTTATCATTGGATTGATTGCAGGGCCCGCTGTGTCTTTGTAAGGGTCACCAACTGTGTCACCGGTAACGGCAGCTTTGTGTGCATCAGAACCTTTGCCACCAAAGTTTCCAAGTTCAATATATTTCTTGGCATTATCCCATGCTCCACCACCTGAGGTCATTGAGATGGCTAGGAAGATTCCAGTAATAATTGAACCAACAAGAAGTCCACCAAGAGCTTGTGGTCCAAGAATGAATCCAACAACGATTGGAGCAAGAACGGCGATTAAAGCTGGAGCAATCATTTGTTTGATAGCACCTGTTGTAACGATGTCTACGCAAGTTGCATAGTCAGGCTTACCAGTTCCATCCATGATTCCTTTGATTTCACGGAATTGTCTGCGGACTTCTTCAACAACTTTTCCGGCTGCTTTTCCAACAGCTTCCATACATAGTGCTGAAAAATAATAAGGAAGTAATCCACCAATAAGTAATCCAGCAATAACTTTAGGATTACTTAAATCGAAAGATAAGATATATCCTTGATTGGCAAACTCCTGAGTGAATGATGAAAATAGAACAATAGCTGCAAGTCCAGCTGAACCGATGGCGTAACCTTTTGTGACCGCTTTTGTTGTGTTTCCAACTGCATCAAGTGGATCAGTTACATTTCGGACACTTTCGGGAAGCCCCGCCATTTCTGCAATTCCACCAGCATTATCTGTAATAGGACCGAATGAATCAATCGCAACTATAATACCAGTAAAAGAAAGCATCGACATTGCTGCAACTGCAACTCCGTAAAGTTCTCCAAAATGATAAGCCGCTAAGATTCCAGCAACGATTGAAAGAAGAGGCAACGCAGTTGCTTTCATTGATATTGCTAAACCTTGAATAACGTTTGTTCCATGACCTGACTGAGATGCGAAAGCAATAGACTTAACAGGGCTATATTTTGTTGAAGTATAATATTCAGTAATAACAACGATTAATGCTGTTACAATAATTCCAACAATAGCACTCATATATATAGCATTTACACTGTAAACTCCATTGTCTGACATTAACCATTTTGTTATAGGATAAAAAGCAATTGCAGAAATTATTCCTGAAGCGATTAGTCCTTTGTAAAGGGCACCCATAATATTGCCATTTTTACCAAGTTTAACAAACCAAGTTCCAATAATAGAAGAGAATATTGCAACGGCACCAAGAGCAAGCGGATAAATTATTGCATTATTAAATCCAGAGAAAACTAGAGAGCCTAGAAGCATTGTTGCGACAGAAGTTACAGCATATGTTTCAAATAAATCAGCGGCCATACCAGCACAGTCACCAACATTGTCTCCAACATTATCGGCGATAACAGCAGGATTACGAGGATCATCTTCTGGAATACCAGCTTCAACTTTTCCAACAAGGTCGGCTCCAACATCGGCAGCCTTTGTGAATATTCCTCCACCAAGACGAGCAAAGACTGAAATCAAACTTGCCCCAAATGATAATCCAATAAGAGAACGAACTGCATTCTCTGGGTCAATTTGCTTGGCAATTAGATAAAAGACCGTAACTCCAAGTAGGGCAAGACCAACAACGAGTAACCCTGTTACTGTTCCGCCCTTGAAAGCAAGAGAAAGTGCTTCTTTTAAACCTTTTTTAGCTTCTTCTGTTGTGCGAACATTAGCACGAACTGAAACGTTCATACCGATGTATCCAGCCAAAGCTGAAAGGATTGCACCAAAAAGGAAACTAAAAGCCATCATCCAACCTAGAGCTGGGATGATACCGATTATTAAGAATAGAACAACAGCGATTACTCCGATTGTTTTGTACTGACGATTTAAATATGCACTAGCACCTTGCTGGATAGCAAGAGCAATTGCTTTCATTTTTTCATCACCAGAACCCTTACTCATAACAACCTTGATTAAGAATAAACCATAAGCGATAGCGACAACCGAGGAAACGAGAGCAAAAATAATAAATGGATTCATATTTTTGTTATTAATCACTAAGCGTGAATTAATTAGATTATTTAATAATATTGACCTTTTAATAATTTATTTTTCTTTGCAAATCTTATCAATAAAAAGTCTTTAGATCCCCGCCGAATTATTATTCTTCGAATAAGAATTCGGCGGGAAGACTTTTTTAAAAGATTTGCTACAAAAAACACACTTTATATTTCTAACTTAATTCGTTCCGTCGTCTACAATACCATCGTCTAAGACATCATCTTCTGTTGTAGCACTTTCACTTGCTGTATTATCAGCATCCATGCCTTTAATATCGATTCTCCAACCAGTAAGCTTTGCGGCAAGACGAACATTTTGTCCTCCTTTTCCAATAGCTAGTGAGAGTTGATCTATGGCTACTTCAACAACAGCCTTGTGCTCTTGTTCTTGAACCTGGATACTAATAACATTTGCGGGAGAAATAGCACTTGAGATATATGAGGCTGGATCTGAAGACCAAGGAATAATATCTATTTTTTCACCATTTAGTTCACCCATTACTGTTGTGACGCGGACTCCTTTTTGTCCGACACAGGACCCAACAGGATCAATATGTTCATCATTTGAATAAACCGCAATTTTTGAACGACTTCCTGGTTCACGAGCAATTGCTTTGATTTCAACAACACCACTTGCAATTTCAGGGGCTTCCATAGAAAAGAGTCCTTCTATAAGTTGTGGATGTGTACGGGAAAGTTTTAAATTCACACCACGAGGAGTTTCTTCAACAGAATATAAGTAAGCCTTAATTCTTTCTCCGTGACGATAAAATTCTCCAGGAATTTGTTCTTCAGGCAAGATTATACCTGTCGCACGATTGAAATCTATATAAACGATTCCACGTTCAACTTTTTGAACTGTACCATTTATAATTTCACCTTCTTTGCTTCCGTATTCATCGACGATAGCACTGCGTTCTGCTTCACGAATTTTTTGGATAATAACTTGTTTAGCTGTTTGAGCTGCGATACGTCCATAATCTTCTTTGTTTTCAAGAGGGAAGACAATTTCTTCTTCAAGCACAACGTCATTTTTTATTTTTTTAGCATCTTCTATCAGTATGTGATGTTCTTCGTTGAATCTGACTCTTTCGTCATCTTCAGCAATTTCTTCTTCCTCGTCGTCTTCAACGGTCATTCTAACTATCGATTCATCGACAACAATTTTGATTTGGTAAAATTCCACAACACCAGTCTCTATATCTATCTTTGTGCGAATAATCTGACCTTTTTTGCCGTAATCCTTTTTGTAAGCGGCGGCTAACGCTTGTTCTATCGCATCAACAATCTTTTCGCGGGGAATTTTACGTTCCTGCTCAAGTTGTTCGAGTGCTGACTTCATTGATTTGAGATCCAACATATATATAATTACGAATTATTGATTACTAATTACTAATTAAAATCAAAAACTCGTTTTTTATTAAATTTTTACTTACTATTAAATTTTCTTTACCAAAATCTAGAGGACCTAGATTTTGGTAAAATAAAAGCCCGGTTCGAGGACGGGACTTACAAATTAAATATTACTATATTAGACTTTATACGTCAAACATAACATCTTCTGCAGTTTTTATAAAAACTGTTAATAACTTATCACATATATAACTATTTATGATATACTTAAAATAATTAATCTTTATTATTTAATATAAATTTTTTATTATGAAATTATTAAAAGTTTCTCTTGTGGGTTTGTTTGTTTTTTGTTCTCTGCTTTTAGG
>JBBRVK010000046.1:0-5948 GCA_038247045.1 Minisyncoccia bacterium
AAAAGACCCTAAAAATGTTGTTTTTTTCAACGCGAGGAGAGAGGTAGATTATGAGTACATGTTTCGAACCTTACAGGTTCAGTACACCCATTCGTTTTGGTTAACACCAAAAAACGAATGGGTGTCCGAATCCCCCACGCAAAGCACGAAGGTGCTTTGCTTCTCTCCGCAAATTAAAAATACCCATACTTGAAGAATACAAGGAAAGTAAAAACGCGTTAGTAAATCAAAAACAGCTTCTCAAAGAAAAATTATCGGCTTTTGAGCAAAAAGCGAATAATCGGTTCGAACTTACGGAAAAGTTTTTGAAATTCAATATGGAATTGGCAAACGATGAAGTAAATGGAGAAAAAATCCATTCACTTAAAAAAGTCGGTTCGAACTTCCAAATCAAGAATCGAACCTTTCTTTTTGAGCCCCACGGAGCTTGGAAAATCCTTTTTGAATTGGGGTCTGGCGGGAATTTGCCCAAATCATCGGCACTGCGTGCCGACGCATTTTTTGGCGGGAATTTCAATCCAGACTTTATGCGGAGAGAGGGAGATTCGAACTCCCGATGCGATTTCTCACATACAACCTTTCCAGGGTTGCCGTTTCAACCACTCACGCATCTCTCCATTTATTATAAACTAATCTTATTCTATCATTTGATGTGCCAAATATTTTTAAATATTTGGTAATATCATCAGACTTATATAAATATATTTTCTGCCCCCATCCCTCAATGTGAGGTTCTATCCCGTATTCTTTAAAAATTAAAGCTACTTGGCTTATTAAATATAAAGAATGACTACAAAAACACAAACCAAGATTATTATATTCTTTACCTGAAACTGAATGTCTGTGAATAAAAAGGCCTCCATCTGTGTCTATTAATCCCCTAACACAAGCTATTCTATATGATTTTCTATTTAAAATCCACTCTGGAATTTTAAGACCATTTTTTAACTTATTTCCTCTGGGCAATCCATTTGCTACAAGAAAATCAACTATCGTAGTACTAGACAAACAAACAACCAAAGCTTGGCTCTTTTTTCGTTTGCGAATAACGGGAGCTATATCAAAAAGTATTAAACAAAGTTTAGTAATATAATCAGAATAATTTTTATCCTTTAAAGCATTGAGTGTAATATTTGATTGCCAAGGATTATTTATTCCACCATCCCCCATCATTAACCCAAAAAATTCCGCAAGTGATTCAGAATATTTTGGAATTTTAACAGATTTACGATGACTTTTTTTGGGATAAATTAATAAAGAAACTTTACTCATGTTTTGATTTTATCATATTGGTCTAGTGTAATACAAATTTAACACTAGACCAATATATAACCCTAAACCCTACTCAACCGAAGTAGAGTAGGGCTAGGGAAACACATGGATTTAATAATAAGAATCCATGCTCTGTAAAGAACATCTGGATGTATAATACTAAAGATTTAACTTTTTACCAACATATAGAACTTTCATTATAATTAGACCATTAAATGATGAAGAAGTTATGAATTAATAAATACCCCATAGGTCTTGCCTATGGGGTATTTATTACATACTTCTCAATATTTTGATTCTTTCTTCTATTGGTGGATGTGTTGAGAACAAACCACTAATTTTACTTCCACCGAGTGGATTAGAAATATATAAATGAGCAATCGCTATAGACTTGTGAAGCATTGGTTGATTATACTTAGCAATCTTCTCTAGGGCACTTGCTAGGCCCTCTGGGTAGCGAGTTAGGAGTGATCCTGAAGCATCAGCAAGGTACTCTCTTTTACGAGAAACGGCTAATTGAATTAGAGTTGCCGCAATTGGAGCAAGAATAGCAACAACAATACCAATAATCATAAAAACACCATTCCCTTCCCTGTCATCCCGACGTCCTCCAAAAATAGACATTCGAATCATCATATCAGAAATAATTGAAACAAAACCAACTAAGACTACGGCAACAGTTGAAAGCAACATGTCACGGTTTCCAATATGACTCATCTCATGAGCAACAACACCTTCAAGCTCGGTCTTGGTCATAATAGAAAGTAATCCAGTTGTCACAGCAACGACAGCATGATTTTTATCACGCCCCGTAGCAAAAGCATTCGGAGTAGAATCTTCGATTACAAAAATTCTAGGCATTGGGAGTCCGGCAGTTATAGCCAGATTCTCAACAATTGTATAAAAATCAAAATATTGTTCGCGGGTTGCAGGTTTAGCTCCAGCCATACTAAGGGCTATTTTGTCAGAATACCAATAGCCAATGATATTCATCATCACTGAAAAAATTACAAAGAAATATAAGATAGTTGGATTATTATACATTCGGGAAAAGACAAAACCCAAAGCGATAACAATTATTAAAAAAGCACTCATGAGTAACCATGTCTTTTCTACGTTTTTAGTTTGTTGTGTATAAAGTGTTGCCATATGAATTTACTTTTTATTTTTTAATATTAATTTACCAACTTCCTCCTCCCCCTCCTCCACCCCCACCACCAGAGAATCCAGCGCCACCACCACCTGCACCCCCTGACATAGTAGCTGCACCATTAAAAGATTGTGAGAACCCTGACATATGAGAAACAAAATCTACTGCAACAAAAGTCCCGATATTACTACTATGGTACCAAGTTGGTTCTGCCATAAAAATACCATCAAATTGTTTAGCCCATTTTTTCTCAACACCTAAAGCAATTGCATAGGGTAAAAATTTCATAAATTGTTCAGGATTTTTCTCAGGGGCGTTATGAAAATTTAATCTATCCTTCTCAGTGACAGATAAAAAATCTTTAAATCCTAAAATATAATCTCTTGTATCTGATCCAAGTTTAGTCTTCTTACTCATCAACAAACCAAAAATAAAAATTATTATACCAGAGAGAACAAATGAAGCAATACCTAAAATAGATAAAAATTTTGCAAATAAAAATACACCTATAAAAATAGTAGCAATAGACAATCCAATATATGGAGCCTTTGCTTTATTTGGGTTTTTTTCATAGAAACCTCTGTCTGTCATTTCTTGATAAGTATCCTTAACAATCTCTTTATATTTAACCATGAAAGTTCTCTTGCCTGTAAAACTAGACATCTTTACTTTTTTACCAAGAGTCAATTCTTCAAAGAATAAATCTAAAATATTTTTTTCTGTTTTTTCTAAAGTTCCTGTATCGATTTTAACTAACTCTAATTCATAATCAACACTACTAAATACTCCCTCTTTTTCAATTCTATTAATAAAAACGTAGCCTTGTTCTGCAAGATAAATAAGTCCAGAAGTAATATCTCTATTATCAACAGATTCATCAACAAGCGAACCCACTAGCGTCGGCTTCATATTTTCAGGTGGTTCATATTGAGCAATAATAGTAGTGTAACCTTTTGGGTCTTTACCATTTTTTCTCCAAACAAAAAACATTATTAGAAAAGTAAAAATCGGTAAAACTAAAACAATATTGTCTTTAATAGTAGATATTATATTTTCAATTTTTGATGGCTGATAAACTAAACCCTTTGGAAAATCAATAGCAATGGTTATTCCTTCACTTGGTTGTAATAATCTACTATTACTAACAGAAATAAAATTATCCTTAATATTTATGTCACATTTTTCTTTTGAACCTAAAATTCCAATATAGCAATCACTACTTGTTTTACTGAAATCTGTACCATTAGGTAACTCTATTTTTATACTTGAATTACTAATCGCGACTGGCCAGGAATTCCCTGTGGCATTCCAATAAACCTCATCGTTTCCATCAAAATAACCTATAGCATTTTTTACTCTATAAATAATATTATAAATATGTTCTCCTGTAATGGAAGTCGTAGCATTCCCAATTTTTATTTCTTTACTAGAACCCTTATTGTTTAAGACATAATCTTCTGGTGATCCGTCTCTGGTAACACTTTCCACAATTAAATCTATTGATTTGTTTCCTAATAAAGTTTTATATTTGACTGGAATATCACGAAAAATTCCATGCAATGAGGCACTTCCAAAATCATAGTTAATTTTTTCTGTAATTAAAATAGAAGAATCTTTATTAACATTAATTATTACATCAAAATTATCTATTTTTTCTTGAGCATAAGCTATATTGCTGATAGAAATAATACAGCAGACAAAAATTCCCAAGATAATGGTCTTTAGAATTTTATTTATATTTTTTTTAATAAGCATTATTTTTTATTCTATAATAATCGGTATCAATATTTTCTTAGCTGGGCCACCTTCTCCATTTGAAGGATCATCGTTTTGTATCTCTATATAAGCAGGACCTTTAGCAAGATTTGTAAAATCAATATTACCTTCAAAATTTACTGGTCCAGTTGTCATCCATTCACTTTTAGAAACACCATTACTCTTTAAAAGAGCTTTCTTGTTTAAGTCTAAAACATTAACTAAAATATTCCCCTCAAAAAAGTAAGCACCTTTTATAACTCCTCGATATGACAGAATGCCATGAACTTTTGTTCCTGGTGCTATTGAAAATGAAATTAAATCATCCTTATTACCAGTAATTTGACTTTTGTCCGCAATGACCGGCATCGTTTTATCAGTCTTCTCTTCTAAGATTGGTGAATAGGTCTCCTTATTCTGAAACATAAAACGAAGAGCAATAACCATCAAAACTATTAAAATAAATAAAAGTGCTGTATTCAGTCTTGAACCATAAAATTTTGAACCAAAATATTTGTCATTTTCCATAAAGTTAATCGTAAGAACCCAAAGATTTCCTTATTTGATTTAAGTAGTAATTACTATATTATTCTTTTTCTAAAAGCAAAAAACTATTTATTTAGCCCATCTCCTTTTATCATCTTTACTGCTTCAGCGACAGTAGTCATAAATTGTGCAGGGAAAATAATTGTTGAATTTTTTTCAACACTTATTTCAGCCATAGTCTGTAAGGTTCGGAGCTGTAGTGCAACAGGGTGACTAGATATAACATCAGCAGCTTCTCCTAGCTTCTGAGCAGCTTGGAATTCTCCTTCAGCAGCAACAATCTTTGCACGACGCTCACGCTCTGCTTCAGCTTCTTTAGCCATAGCTCGTTGCATATTTTCTGGAAGAAAAATATCCTTGATCTCAACAGCGGTAACTTCAGCACCCCATGGGCCAGTATGAGAATCAATCACATTTTTGATTTGAACATTAATTGCACTTGTTTGAGATAATAATTGATCGAGTTGAAATTGTCCTACGACGTTTCGAACAGTCGTCTGACTTATTTGTTTAACGGCATTGTAAACATTCTCTATCGCAATCACGGCCTTTTCTGGGTCTGTAATATGGTAATAAGCAACTGCGGCAATATCGATTGAAACATTGTCTTTTGTAATAATTTTTTGAGAAGGAATTTCCATCGTAATGGTTCGCATCATGATAGTAGTCATCTGTTCAAAAACTGGAATGACATAAATCAAACCAGGACCACGAACTCCTGTGCATTTACCAAGAAAAAAGATAACACCTCTTTCGTATTGTTTTACAACTCTTAGTCCCGAAATTAACAATACTGCTATTATTCCTAAGATTATATATAATGTCATGTTTATTTTTTAACACCTGCCTACCGGCAGGCAGATTAATTGTTAAAACTTAACTTCAACTGGATTTTTCTCTACACTATCCTGCTCAAGTTCAAAGAATTCTAGCGCTTTGAAATTAAACATTCCTGCAATTATATTTCCTGGAAACATCTGAACTCCTGTATTGAAATCTCGAACATTACCATTGTAAAATCTACGAGATGCCATAATTTTATTTTCTGTATCTGATAACTCACTTTGAAGCTGTAAGAAATTTGTATTAGCCTTAAGATCTGGATACGCTTCTGAAATAGCAAAAAGAGACTTTAGAGTTCCTGAAAGCATATCCAGATCTTAAGGCTAATACAAATTTCTTACAGCTTCAAAGTGAGTTATCAGATACAGAAAATAAAATTATG
>JBBRVK010000047.1:0-5900 GCA_038247045.1 Minisyncoccia bacterium
TCATTATCAACCATCAATGACCAAGTCAAGTTCTCTAAATAAACAATTTGTATGGCGTTTCGCGACGGCTTTTGCCGGTACGGTCCCTTCTTTGAGGATAAGATTATATAATGCTATTAGTGGTGATTTATTAATAGATGATTATACAACTGGGATAGGTGGAACATGGGAAAAGACGATTGATGGGGGAAATAATTGGACGGCATATAATACTACTGATAAAGGTAATGAGTTTACTTATATTCGCTATACACCAGCATCTTTAGGTGATAATATTAAGGTACGAGCAGTTTTAACTTTATAATTAATTTTAAATTTTATGATTTATTTAAAAAAAGAACAAGCACTTTTTAATAACGAAGGAATGGTTGTGTGTGATCCAACAGGATATTATGAAGATGGGGCTACTGTTGTCTGTGCAATGTTTCATTCTGTTGATGAGCCAGTTTGTAGTTATGAAGCAAAATATATTGCTTATGGAGATCAAGTTTATAATATTACTGATGAGAAAAAGTTGATGGAAGAAATAATAAAAATTGATCCGAATACTTTAATGGGTAAAACAAAAGAAGATATCAATATAGATAAAATGGTAGAAGAAATAAAAACAGTAGATAATCCTACTCCAGAATCTATACCAAAAGAAGAGGAAATTATAGATGAAAAAGTTGATCAAATTTCAGAAACAGTTAAGACAACAACAGAAATTGATGAAAATGGAAATGAAGTAACCACAACTACTACAACCACAATGACAGAAGAGATAATTCCTGAAGTTACTCAACCGATTATAGATATAATAGAAAATCCAATAGTTGAAACACCAGCGGTAGATGTAGAAGTGACTACTCCTTCTATAATAGATCAAGCGGTAAGTAAATTAAAAGGTAAGAGAAAAATAGTTTAATTTTATGGCATCATTAGATATTTTAGCTTCAATTGGAGATAGTCAGGACTTTATAGTTGAAATACCTATAGGTAATTCTAGCTATACACCCGATGATATTTTGCTTGGAACAAATGGAGTCCCTCTTCTTTCTGAAATTCCGGCTGTAGTACCAGGTAGTGGT
The DNA here is from genome assembly GCA_038247045.1 of Minisyncoccia bacterium. Lineage (GTDB taxonomy): Bacteria > Patescibacteriota > Minisyncoccia > Phycocordibacterales > UBA9973 > UBA8515. Next base: position 1,071 of record JBBRVK010000047.1, read on the forward strand.
GGAGGAAATATCTTTATAATGTCAGAATAATAAAATAAATTGGATTCATTTCAAGAAAAAACAAGGAAATTTCTTCCTTTTGTGGAAGAATTAAGAAGTAAACTATACTGGTCTGCTGTCACTTTCGCCGTTGTTTTTGTACTAGGATTTCTCTCGACGCCTACAGTTCTGAAATTTTTTGTTTCAACTTTTTATATTGAAGGCGTTACTATCGCTACGACTTCCCCATTTCAATTAACCGATTTAGCTGTTGATTTAGGTATCTTTTTTGCGATGATTATCACAATACCACTTGTCATTTTCCAAGTCTATTATTTTATTTTCCCAGGGTTAAAAAGAAGAGAAAAAAAGATATTGCTTTCTTCTATTCCCGTTTGTATTTTTCTATTTAGTTTAGGTTTTGTCTTCGGAGCCAGTATCCTCTTTTATGCCTTTAAATTACTTGCTGTAATCAATGAAAGCCTCGGTATACAAAATATCTGGAGTATCAGCTCTTATTTATCTGAAATCTTTATTACTTCATCTCTCTTAGGATTATTGTTTGAATTTCCTTTAGTTTTAACAGGATTAGTCAAATTAAGAATTATCAAAGTCTCTGCTCTTATCGCAAAAAGACGGCTTGCTTGGTTTGTTGTTTTCATTATTGTCTCCCTATTACCTCCAACTGATGGCCTTTCCCTTATAGCAATGTCTGTACCATTAGTTCTACTTTATGAAGTAACTGTTTTTATAAATAGAGGAGAAAAAAATAAGGAAATTATTGTAGAAGTTCTTCAATAAACCTCTTTACTTCTATCTACTGATGGTTTATTATTATAGTATAAATAAGATATATGTAGGTCGTATTTAAGAATTATAAATAACAATTAATACAAAAATTTATGTTTGGATTAGGAACAAAAGAACTTATAATAATAGCAGTTATCGCAATTCTTCTTTTTGGATCAAAGAAAATTCCAGAACTTGCAAAGAGCTTAGTTGAAGCGATTAAGCATATCACTGGCGCTTTCAAAAGTGCTGATGACGCAAGTGTTACAACTGATATCACAAAAAAGAAATAATATTTTTAAACAAAAAGTTTCCCCAAGGCCTTGCCTTGGGGAAATTTTTTGTTTGTTTAATATATGTATTTAAACATTGACTATTTTTCATAATATGGTATTATATATATGAATTTTAATACATTAAGTTATGGTTTATGTCGTAGATTGGGCTTTAGTGATAAGCCCAAAAAATGTTATTGAAGCCGCCTTTGAAAAAGAGGACGAAAAAGAGATGGAATTCCTTAGTGGATTTCCGTTTAATTAAATTCAGTGACATTTAAAAAATCACCAAACCCTCAGCAATTAGTTGCTGAGGGTTATTTTTTACAATTTTCTTGATATTAATATTAAGAAAATATCTTATGAATTTTATCCCAAGGCACAGCAACCAACAGTGTTCCAAAAAATACAAAGAAAAGTCCTATTCCCATCTGCAAAGTAACACTTTCAGATAAGATAATCGTTGCAAGGATTGCAGTCAAAACAATAGAAAGTTTGTCTAGAACAGTAACAACAACAGTTGGGCCAGCAGACAGTGCTTGATAGAAAAACAACCACGACAGTGCTCCCCCCAACCCTGACAAAATTACAAAAATCCATTGTTTAGATGATAGAGTATGAAGAGCTGTAGCTGATAATTTCCCGAAAGATAAAGCCGCGACTGAAACAATCACAGCCATGATAATACCTCGAATTGCTGTTAATAAATTAGCGTCTACCCCTTTTAGTCCGAGCTTAGCAAAGATAGTTCCGACACTTGCCATGACGGCTCCCAATAATGCGTAAATGATATACATGAGTTAATTATACCAAAGGCCTATAATTATCCATAATTTGACCTTCTTTTAATTTTTGATAAAATATAGATAAGGATGTTTTTATGTATGGTGGTTGAGATTAACCACCCTGGCTAAAATTTTCTATTCCACATAGGAATATATGTTACTAGATTACATTATTCTGGAATGAAAAACTGTCTGCTCCTTAAGGAGGTATTATTAATGCATCATTCTATTAAAGTAATTTTATTTACTACTAAATTTAAATCGCCCTTGCCACAATCAATTTTGTGCAGGGCGATTTTTATTTCATTAATATTATATGATATAATAACACTATGAAACAATTTAGATTAGATCAACTCGCTGATAGTATTTTTGCCATTGTTATGACCATATTAGTCTTCGAGATAAGAGTGCCTGAATATTCAAACATAGTAAGTGAAACTACCCTTATCAATTCTCTTATTAACATCTATCCATTATTCTTAAGTTACTTGTTGAGTTTCTCTCTTATTTTTACATACTGGAGAAGTCACCATTTTATCGCTTCTGTTCTCGTTAAAAATATAGATACAAAATTTGCAAACCTAAATGGGATTTTCTTTTTCTTGCTTGGGCTCGTTCCCTTCTCTTCTCATTTTCTTGGTAAATATATTTATGCAGAAACAGCAACAATCTTTTTTGCTATCAACATTATTTTAGTAAGTATTTCTCTATTTGCGATGAGAAATTATGCCATAAACTCTCAGACAATTGAAAATGCTCCATTTACTAAAACAGAAAACGAACATGCTAAAATGCATATCCTTTTCCCAATATGGTCTGCAGTTGTGGCAATAATAGTTTGCTTCTTTAGTACAAAAATTGCTTTAATCTTCTTTACTTTGGCTATCCTGTTTAACCTTTCGAGTAAGGGCACGAGTTATGTCTTTTTCTTTATTGATCTCTTCAGAAAAAACAATAAAAAAGTAATTGCCGAGGCTATCTAATTCTTCTAATAGCTTTATCTATTTCTAATTCTTCAAAAATAATATCGTGGAGAGTGTCAATAAAAGGTACATCCATACCAATCCTTTTACCGATAATTCTAGCATTTTTAATAGAGGCTATTCCTTCCTGGGTATAATGCATCTCTGTTAAAATATCTCCCAATTTACGCCCTTTTCCAAGCTCTACACCGAGGGTTCGATTGCGAGACCTGAGAGTTATATCACCAATACAAGACAACCCCATGAAAGTATTAGCATCAGCTCCCAGAGCGACGCCTAGCTTTTGAATTTCTTGTAGCCCTTTAGTTAAAATATAACCTTTAGTATTCTGACCATATTTAGCTCCTTCGACAACACCAACAAAAATAGTAATCACGTTCTTCATAGCAGCTCCAACTTGAACTCCGATGATATCATCAGTTGTTTCCACAATAAGATTTTCAGACTCAATCTGTTTTTTAATTTCTTCCCTACCTTCACCTCCAGCTAAAACAACACCAGAAAATACTTCGGCGACTATTTCTTCAGCTATTGTTGGTCCATAAAAAAAGAAAATATCCTTATCAGCAAAATCATCCTTTAAAACCTCAGAAAGTAATCTCCCATCTTCACTAAACCCTTTGGAACAAATTATTATTTTTTGATTTGTAATTTTATCCTTATTTTTTAAAAGCACAGGCACAACAGCAAAGGAAGGAGTGCAGACAAAAATAAGTTCGGAACCATCTATTTTATCAACTTCAATTTCGTGACCTAAGCGGGATAAGTGTGTAGCGACTGCCCCACCAAAAACACCGTGACCTAAGATTGTTATTTTCATATATGAATATAATAATACAAAGTCTACAGCTATTTTGCAATTGAATTTGTCGAGTTTATCCCCAAAGTATCGTAAGGAACCTTTGTTTCTACGTTCAAAGTTCTTAGATTTAAATATAACAATAAAAGAATAACCAATATCATTATAAGTCCACGAATTAAAATAGAAGGATGCTTAATTTCTTTTTTAACAAAGAAAGCAAGGAGTAATGCCATAACTAAAATACTTAAAATACCCATAAAGATATATATTGAATACTCTCGAGGTGAAGTTATCACTTTCTCAAAAAATAATTTAACTGATGATATCTTGGCAACGTTTTCAATATTAGGTTCTACTGAAGTCGTCTCACCGAGAACCCTTGTCTCAACTGGAATACTCGCATCTGTAATTATTTTTTCTTCTACTGGAATAATTTTCTCAATTACCTTACTCTCAACTTTTGCAATTACTTTTGGAGAATTTTTTTCTTGTATAGGAGCAACAGGAGTGCCGAAAAATTGAACTACAAAAACAGTATTCTTACCTTCATACATACCACTAGCAACTCCAATTCCCACTTCTGTAAATTCTTTCTTCACAATGTTTGCTCTATGTGTCGGTGAATTCATCCAAGCTTCAGCCACATCTTTTGACTCAAAGAAATTAACAGCTAAATTTTCCCCCGCATAACTATATTTATACCCTGCTTGTTCTAGCCAATACCAAGGAGTTTTACCATCGGGGGTTGTGTGAGAAAAGTATCCACGCGTCGCCATATCGCGAGCCTTCATAGTTGCTGCCTTATCGAGTAAATCGTTCTCCTTAAGCGGATTTACGCCATTTAGAGCCCTATCTTGGTTGGTTAGTGAAGTTAGAACAGCTGGTAGAACAGCCCCTAGTAAATCAGTCTTTTTAAAGACGATTAAGGTTTGAACGAGCACTGCCATCTCAACTATTATTACAAGCAAAAAAACAGCGAGTATTGAGTCGCGTCTTAAAAAATGAGGTTTATGGTCGTTGCCTGGATGTGGAATAAAATGCTTTTTAAACCAATTAATCATGGAAGTATTATACATAAAAAACCCTTATCTGTAAAGAAAAATACCCACGCAGACTTCGTCTGCGTGGGTATTTTTTATTTAATTCTCAATTTCCTAAAAGCAAAGAAACCGGTAGATATTATAGACAATATTATAAATATTGGTATAGGACAA
>JBBRVK010000048.1:0-5628 GCA_038247045.1 Minisyncoccia bacterium
ACTGTTTCTTCACGAAATTCATTGTTTTCGTAGGCTTTCTCTATAAGGCCTATATTATACCCCTAAGATAGAAAATATACCCTAAACTCTGCTATGTCAAAGAACTATTTTTATCTTTATTCCTTAAGTCAACGACATTGATATATGAGTTGTTATTAGTAAAATAATTAAAAGAGTGATAATTTCATGAAACATCATTGAAATAATCACCTTATCAGAACTAAATTAATTACAATTTCCGGGGGATGACCATGAATCAGCTTTAACAGCTATACATCCTCCACAGTGTGTGACATAACTACAACCAAATATATAACACACACTTGTAACGCTCCAACAACTATTACCGCCTCCTCCCTCTGCATTTGCAATACTTGTTACCATTAATTTTTCAAGATTTAAATTGTTAGGCGAACTGTTAGCAATATTAAATGAACTTGAAAAAGCAAAAAATAACATTAATGTAATAGAGCTAACAATTAAGGTGATTTTAATTTTCTTTTTCATTTTGTAAAGAATTAATTTTTATACCATTTAAGCGTTAGTTTTAGGTTCACGCTTGGAAACCAAACCGGCCGGGTTTATTTTAAATATCGTTATTCATTCCTTCATTCTTAATTCTTCCTCCCCTTCATTCCCTTCATTCTTGATTCTTAATTCCTTCATTACTTTCCTTCCCTTCATGGATGAATTGTTGAATAGTTGGTCATAATCCATAGTAAATTCTTTGATACTCAAATCATAGGTTTTAATAACAGTCTTGTTTTTTAATAGGTAAATAGAAGGTGCTGTATTTACAAGCTGTAGTTTTTGACTAAGCAATCTGTTGTCATGGATGATATTTTTATTAGTTAATTCGTTTTCAGAAAAATAACTTGCAACAATTTTTTTATACCTTGTAGAAAGAACAAACAATACTCTTTCATCACCCAGATGCTCTTTTGAGAAATATAAAATACGATCAAGACATGAGATACAAACCCCTTCAAGAGGAATAAAGATCATTACCTGAATATTATTATTCATAGAATTATCATATTCTTTCAAAAATTTATTTAATCTTTCACTTTTCTCATCCTTATGACATGAAGAAAGTATAAGTGCAACAAATAAAAGAATGTTTCCTATTTTCATATCTTTTCTAGTTTAAATAATCTAAAACTTAACTGATCTTCATTAAAATTTGAATTGGACGGATGTCCTTCGCTTATAAAAAGTCCCTCTTTATTTACAAAAGAGATTCTTACATTAAATCTATTATCTTCAAGATCTACGACACCTATTAGTGAAAATTTAGTATTAAGAACCAGTATTGAACACCTGGGAAATCGAGCCTCGGTTTTTATATCTGTATTTGAATCACATTTTAAGCTTTTTCTAACGAATAAATAATATATATTTTTATTTTTATCATAAATCAGATGAACATATTCATTACTTTCGATTATTGTTTTCATCGATTTATACATATCCATTGAATAAGATAAATCTCTGTAGGGAAAATTTTTATTTGATGTTGAAAGTTCATATTTCTTAAACGTCTTATGATCATAAGTGGTGAAAATGAAATTTTCATAAGTAAATTTGTAAACGTGCAAGTTATTTTCGCCTAATGTATATAGAACATTTATTCCTAATAGACATTTATCATTAATAAATTCTTTAGGATAGGTAAAATCGTATAGTTTACCTGAATCTGTATTTAAATCTACAGAATATGTAGTTTTAGTTCTATTAATATTGTCTTGCGTCAGTTTAAAGTTTTTATCAAAACTTCCACCGATTGTGTGAAGTAAGTATAATTTATTTCCGATTAGCTGCGGTTGATGTCCCAAGTCAGGCAAAGTGAGAAGTTTTAAATTCTGTCCATAGATAGTACTATAATCAATCTTTTTTATTAAAGAATCTTTTGAGTTCAAAAGATAAATGTATGTTGGATTGGTAGATATAACTGCAACAGAATCATTACTTTTAAAATAAAAAAAATTTATTCCATACCCAGAGGTTTGGTTATCTCCTTCTTTATATAATTTTATATTTCGAATTAGCTTTGAGGAATTGATATCGTATATTTGTATTGAATTCATCTTAGCGTTATACATTGCAAAAAAATTCTCAGCAAAGAATTGGGTTGCAAATGAATTATTAATTGTTGAATTATCAATGGGAATTGTAAGAAGTTTATCTGGGGTTAAAGTATTTTCAAGTTTATATCCACTTTCCTTACATGCTAATGTAACTGAAAGTAAAGAAAGTATTGTTAATCCTTTAAGAATATTCATTTGGCAAAATATTAAATGTAAGTTATCAATGATTCAGGTCTCTGTATCTTTCAACAAGAGACCTGAAGTAAATTAATTTTAATCACAAGTCATTCCACCTTGAGACACTGAGCAGGTTCGTGAACCTATACAAACGCAATCAAGTAGATAGTTACTACAGATACATCCTCCGACGGAATTTGACCAGTAACAATCTGTGCCCCCTGTTCCATTCTCAGCTTGGGCTTGAGCAACCAAAGAAATCTCTGATAATGAAAATTGTGAATTCTGTGTTTTCTTTGATAAAGATACATTAATAGTAAGTGACACCGCTATCGTGGAAATAGCTAAAACAAATAACATTTTCTTTTTCATTTGCATTTTTTTTAAGATTAAACATTTTAAATTGTGTATACTTTATTTAAGGTTTCGAAACTTTGGTTATTAATTTTGTCATCTCCTGTTTAATTTCTTCCACAGCCAAACTTTTAGTCTTAATGTTTTTATTCAGTACTTCTTTGGCTTTGTCAATCGCTTTCTGTTTCTCTCCACTTTCAGCATATAATTTTGCTAGCAAATATTGAGGATATAGTTTGTGAGGTTGCATATAAAAAGCAGACATGTAATTCTTTTCGGCTTCACTATATTGTTTTAATTCTTTAAATGTATAGCCCAATGAAGTATATAGTACCTGATCCGAAGTTAATAATTCAGCTTTCTCCAACATTTCAATTGCTTTTTGGTTTTGACCAGTCATTTGCAAACTTTTCCCATATTGTTGCAATAATAAACCTTCATAAGCAAGTTTTGGGAGGCATTTTTGATATTCGCTATTTGCTTCTGTATAATTACCTATACTGTAAATAAATGAGGCATCGTCCCATTTTCTGTAATAAGATATTTTTTTCAAAGGAATTATAGTAATTACAGCCAATACTATGCATGCTACAGCCAAAGTATGACCTTTTAACCAGATTACCTGCCAGTCGCTTCTATAGTGTTTGCTATAAGCAGACAAGCTTCCTGTTAAAAGAAAGAAAATAATACATGTTGGTAAGGAATAGAAAGGGAAAGAAATAAGCCCAATAATGAAGAATGAAAATAATGAAGAAATGAAAATAATGAGAGAATTATTTTCGCTGTATTTTTTCATTAAATTTATAATAAGGGCTGCAATTAAGCCAAGGAACAAAGTTACCCCCACAATCCCCGCCTCACTTGCTATTCCCAAGTATTCATTAAACGCATACTTTGTATTCCCCGCCACCCAACCTTTAGGCCCATCCATTTCCTCCGGATGTTTTTGAAAATACTCCGCCTGCCAGTTATTATATTCCGCTTCAAAGCGACCGAGACCATGCCCAAACAACGGCTTTTCGGAAATTTTGCCCAGAGTAACTTCCCAAATAAACAGTCGGCCATTGGATGAGCCTGCCTTAAGGTAAAAAAGGCTTATGCAGATACCGCATACCACTAAAATAGTGCCTGTAATCGCTAATAACTTTTTAGTTCGGGTATTTAACCACTGCTTTATTTTTCCTAACCAATTGTATTTATATTGCAAAACAACCAAACTACCAGCCAAAGCCCCTAACCACGATGCCCTGTTCATGGTTGCCGGAAGAACGAGGAGAATGGCGATTACGGTTACCGCTGGAAGATACTTCTGAATGAAAGAATGAATAAATGAAGAAATGAAGGAATAATGGTTAATGAAAAAATTAAAAAATGAAAGAATGAAAGAATTTTTTTGTCCTAATTTTTTACTTTCATTCTTTTCTTTCCCTTCATTTCTTTCATTGAATAAAGTTTTTCCAAGCGCTACAGGAAACACCACTGCCAGATACATTGCATAAGGTGCCGGGTTAAAAAAAGAACCGGTAATTTTAAAAAGATTATGATGGCTGGGATATATACCGTAAAGTTGTAATAAACCGTAGATGGCCTGACCTAAACCGGAAAGAATAAATGAAAAAATTAAAAATGAAAGAATGAAAGGTTTATTAATGAATGGATGAAGAAATGAAGAAATGAATGAATATTTATTCTTTTCATTTCTTTCATTCCTTTCATTTTTTACATTTCTCTCGTTCCTTATCGCGTTTTTTACAAAAAAGTATACCACCATCATCCCAGTTAATATCTGCAACTTATGATTATGGTAAAAGGGAGTATAAGGGGTAAAAATTGCCCGTATAAAGCACCATGTATAAAAGGCAAGTAATAAGATGTCGATGATGTTGAATTCGATTCTTAATTTTTCATTCTTAATTCCTGTATTATTTTCATTCCCTTCATTCTTAATTCCTTCATTCTTAATTAGCATTTGTATAGCACTGTAAAAGAGCATAAGCGCTACCACACCGAAAAACCAAAACTCCTTCGCCATTATTATGCCATTGTAGATTACATCGGATACAACAAAAGGCGTAACAAACAACAACGAAATGATGAATGCCGGGATAATAGTGAAGACGATATGTTTTTTGCTAAAGGTCATTAAAATATTAGTTTCAATGTCAAGTAATAAGCATCCGGCTTGATTAATATTCCTCCAAACTCGTGAACAACACTTTTAAAACGATGCGCAAGAGTTGATGAAGTGATGCTCACGAGTTTAGTAAACGATGCCTCATGAGTTGCTCAATTGATGCGCATCGTTTTAAAAACGATGAGCATCAATTTATGCTACTCCGAAATTTTTTTATAATCGGCTGTTGAAAGTACTTTTTCAATTATTTTGCCGGGGCGGAAATTGAGGTTGTTGCCTTTTATCATAGCCGGGGTGAAGTCTTCTGCTTTATCGGCACCGTCGCTGCTGAGCGTGATGTTAAAACTGCCAAAATCGCCCAGGCGTACAATGCTTCCTTCGATTAAACGTTCGGGTATAAGGTCGATAAAAGCTTCCAATACTGCAATAACATCCGAAACACTTAAGCCGGTGCGTTTGCTGATTTCGGTGGCAAGCTTGCGGGTAGTTTCTTCGGAAGTGCTTTTTGCCATTGCATAAAACTTACGGGGAGCCTGGAGGTCGCGGGGGTTAACGCGTTGGTTAACTACATAACTTATTGCCATAGGTGTTAGTTTTTTTGTTAATAAAACTTTTCAAAGCTAAAAATAAGGTTTAATATATAAAAGGCCTGTTTGTTCACTTAGCAGTATCCCGTCGAAAATGATAGTTTACCCGGTAAAAAAAGAGGCTAGCCTGTTGTTTTTTTACCACCATACCTGTTTCCCGTTTTCGTAAGTAAATATTCTCTCTTCTATACCTTTGGTCTTATTGTGTAATAAATATAAAGCTCCGGAAGGTACATTCTTAAAAACAAGGGAATCGGATGTGGCGCTTTGCTCTCCGGCAGTTTTCCAG
>JBBRVK010000049.1:0-5571 GCA_038247045.1 Minisyncoccia bacterium
ATTACTAAAAATAACATAAGAAAAAAAGGAGATTTTAAATGAAATTTACTTGCAGCCAGCAACAATTATCTAAAGCAATTAATACTGTTTCAAAAGCAGTTACATCAAGAACAACAATACCAATTCTTAAAGGAATATTAATAAATGTCAGCAAAGATGGAATATTATCTTTATCTGCGTCTGATCTTGATTTAAGTATAGAAAAAAAAATCAACGTACATGTGGAAGAAGAAGGTTCTGTTGTAGTATTATCTAAACTTTTTGGAGACATTATAAGAAAATTACCCAATGAAAACATTGAAATAGAAAAAATAGAAGAAAATAATATAAATATAAAATGTTCTTCCTCAGAATTCACAATAGTTGGATTAGCGCCAGATGAATTTCCAAATATGGGAGAAATAGAGAATAATTATAAAATATTATTAAGTAAAGATATTTTTAAAGAAATGATAAAAAAAACAGTGTTTGCAGCAAGTATAGATGAATCAAAAGGAATTATTGTAGGAGCATTAATAGAAATAGAAGAGAATTCTATAAATATGGTTGCACTTGATGGTTTCAGGATGGCAGTAGCAAGAGAACAAATTATTAATAAAGAAGCAAAAAAAATAATAGTATCAGCAAAAATATTGAATGAAATAAATAAAATAATAAGTGAAAGTGAAGAAGGAGAAAATATAGAATTAATTTTAGATAATAAAAAAGCTGTTATTTTATTGGAGTCTACAAAAATCGTTTTAAGATTATTGGATGGGGAATTTATTAAATATAGAGATATAACACCAAAGGAATTTAAAACAAATGTAATATTGAATAAAACGGATTTTATGGAAAGTGTTGAAAGAGCATCATTATTAGCAAAAGAGGGAAAGAACAATTTAATAAAACTGTCTATACTCGAAAATAATATGATTATAACTTCAAAATCAGAAGAGGGAAATGTAAAAGAAAATGTTATTATAAGTAAAGATGGTGAAAATCTAGAAATAGGTTTTAATTCTAAATACTTGTTAGATGCCTTAAAAGTAATAAGTACAGAAGAAATAAAAATTGAATTAAATACGAGTATAAGTCCGTGTTTAATAAAACCAATTGATGGCAACGAATACGAATATTTAATTTTACCGGTTAGATTAACAGGAAATTAAGGAATAAATGTATGTTTATTAAAGAAATAGAGCTTAATAATTTTAGAAATTATATTCACCTTGATATGGATTTTCATAAAAAGGTGAATATTTTACTTGGAAAAAATGCGCAAGGAAAAACAAATTTAATTGAGGCTATTTATTTAACATCTATGGGAAAATCCTTTCGCACAAATAAAGATTATGAAATGATAGGGTTTGCCGCAGAATTTGCCAGAGTTAAAATACTGGCAGAAAAAGATGAAGAACCGTTAGAAATAGAATTACTAATAAAAAAAGAAGGAAAAGAAGTAAAAAAAGAGGGCTATAAATTGTCAAAAACCTCTGAGATGCTTGATAATATATATATAGTTGTTTTTTCCCCGGAAGACCTGAGAATTGTAAAAGATGAGCCGGAAAAAAGAAGAAAATTTATAGATCGGGAGCTTTGTCAGTTAAAACCGGTTTATTATAATAATTTATCTCGGTATAAAAAAACTTTACAGCAGAGAAATGCCCTTTTAAAAGAAAAAAACGTAAAAGAGGACATTTTAAAAGTCTGGGACATTACGCTGTGTGAGGTAGGTTCCAAAATAATAAGCCAAAGAAAAGAATTTATAGAAAAAATAAATTTAATAAGCAAAGATATTCATAAAGAAATAACAAATAATAATGAGATTTTAGAAATAATTTATGAAGCAAATATTGAATATGTTGATAATATAGATAAACAAAAGGATATTTATTTAAAAAAATTGGAAAAAAATTGGAAAAATGATATTTATAAAGGAAATACAAGTGTTGGACCTCATAAAGATGATTTAAAACTTCTTGTGAATGGGATTGATATCAGAAACTATGGTTCTCAAGGACAGCAAAGAACTGCTGCATTATCCTTAAAATTGGCGGAAGTAAAGCTGATTGAAGAAGAGAAAAACCAAAAGCCAATTTTACTTTTGGATGATGTTTTATCTGAACTTGATAGTACAAGGCAAAAGTATTTAATCAGTTCATTAAAGGATCTTCAAATATTTATTACAACAACTGAAATAAGTGAGTTTTTGGAGAAAAGTCTATCCGAAAAGAACATATATACGGTAAAAGAAGGCAATGTGAAAATAAGATGACATATATAGTAAATTAAGAGATATAAATTAGCACCTAAATACAGCCATTGACTAATGAAAACGATATTTACTTATTTTTAACATTTATTTTTAATATAGGGTTAAAACGCTTGAAAAATTGCGAAAATTATAGTACAATATGTTGTGGTGAAAAGACAAAATTTAACGATGAGGTGAGACAGAAAAATGAGCAATGAAATAAATAAAGATCAGTACAATGCAGCCCAGATTCAAGTGCTTGAAGGTCTTGAGGCAGTTAGAAAAAGACCGGGTATGTATATAGGAACAACAGGTCCTAGAGGATTACATCATCTTGTATATGAAGTTGTTGACAATAGCGTTGATGAGGCTTTGGCAGGCCATTGCAGCTTGATTAATGTAACAATACATAATGATAATTCAATTACAGTAGAAGATGACGGCAGAGGAATGCCAGTTGACAACCATCCAAAGCTTGGCATACCAGCTGTTGAGGTTATTCATACAATTCTTCATGCTGGTGGAAAGTTTGGCGGCGGAGGATACAAGGTTTCTGGAGGACTTCATGGTGTTGGGGCATCTGTTGTAAATGCGCTATCCTCAGAAATGGAAGTTGAAATAAAAAGAAACGGGAAAATATACAGACAATCCTATAGCAAAGGAAAAACTACTTCAATGCTGACTGTGGTTGGTGAATCAAGAAAAACAGGGTCAAAAACACATTTTGTTCCTGATCCTGATATATTTGAAGAAGTACTGTTTGATTATGCAACGCTTGAACATAGACTAAGGGAAATGGCGTTTTTAAATAAAGGGATTAAGATTACCATAAAAGATGAAAGAGAAGGCCAAAAGAAACAAGAGACTTTTCATTACGAGGGTGGTATAAAAGAATTTGTCAAACATCAAAATAGAAATAAGGAAGTTATTCATCCTGATATCATCTATTTTGAATTTAAGAAGAACAACCTGGAGGTTGAAATTGCAATGCAGTATACAGATCGTTACAACGAGCTGATACTTTCTTATGCAAATAATATAAATACACCTGAGGGTGGAACCCATATGATAGGGTTCAAATCTGCACTAACGAGAGTTTTTAATGAATATGCAAAAAAGAATAAATATATAAAGGAAAATGAGGATTCTCTTGCTGGAGAAGATGTAAGAGAAGGATTAACTGCTATTATTTCTATTAAACTTGAAAATCCTCAATTTGAGGGTCAAACAAAGACAAAGCTTGGAAATAGTGAAGTAAGAGGGTTTGTTGAAACTTCAACCAATGAACATTTAACTGGATTCCTTGAGGAAAACCCTGCACAGGCAAGAATAATTTTAGATAAATGTTTAAGAGCAGCTAGAGCAAGAGAAGCGGCTAGAAAAGCAAGAGAATTAACCAGAAGAAAAGGCGTCCTGGATGGGATTGCACTTCCGGGTAAACTTGCTGACTGTTCAGAAAAAGATCCTGCTCTATCAGAAATATTCCTTGTGGAAGGAGATTCCGCAGGTGGCAGTGCCAAGATGGGAAGAGACAGAAAAAGACAGGCTATTCTACCACTAAGAGGTAAAATATTAAACGTTGAAAAAGCAAGACTTGATAAAATTTTAAGTTCTGAAGAAATAAAAAATATGATTACAGCTTTTGGGTGCAATATAGGAGCAGATTTTAATGAAGAGAAACTCAGATATCACAAAATAATAATTATGACGGATGCTGACGTTGATGGCGCACATATCAGGACATTACTGCTGACATTTTTCTACAGATATATGACACCCCTGATCGAGCGTGGTTATGTATATATTGCTCAGCCTCCTTTATATCAGGTAAAAAAAGGAAAAGATGTATATTACACCTATAACGAAAAAGAACAAGATAAACTTCTCATAAAAATAGGTGATGCCAGTGGAAAGCTTGATATACAAAGATACAAGGGTCTTGGAGAAATGGATGCCGGGCAACTCTGGGATACAACAATGGACTTCGCCAATCGAAGTTTGATTCAGGTAACCCTTGAAGATGTAACAACTGCGGATGAAACATTCACCATGTTAATGGGAGATAAGGTTCCACCTAGAAGACAGTTTATTGAAGAAAATGCTAAATATGTTAAAAACTTAGACGTATAGAAGGAGGCTCGCAGTGACGATAGATTTATTAGAAGATACTAAAATTATTCAGCAGGAAATTCATGACGAGATGAAAACCTCTTATATAGATTATGCGATGAGTGTAATAGTAGGTAGAGCACTTCCTGATGTTAGAGATGGCTTAAAACCGGTACACAGAAGAATTCTTTTTGGAATGAGTGAATTGGGATTGACACCAGATAAGGCGTTTAAAAAATCCGCTCGTATTGTCGGTGATGTATTGGGTAAATACCATCCTCATGGAGACACTTCCGTATATGATGCAATGGTACGTATGGCTCAGGATTTCTCCATCAGATATATGTTGGTTGATGGTCATGGTAACTTTGGCTCAGTAGATGGCGATGGAGCGGCTGCAATGCGTTATACGGAAGCACGTATGACACCGCTTGCATTACAGATGCTAAGGGATATTGATAAAGAAACCGTAGACTTTATTCCAAACTTTGACGGGGATGAAAAAGAACCTTCTGTATTGCCTGCAAGATATCCGAATTTACTTGTAAATGGATCAAATGGTATTGCAGTTGGTATGGCTACATCCATTCCGCCACACAATCTGGGTGAAGTAATAGATGCGGCTGTTAAAATGATTGATGATGAAAATTGTACGATTGAAGACCTTATTAAAATTGTAAAAGGTCCTGACTTTCCAACGGGAGCTACAATTCTTGGGAAAAACAGTGCAAAAGAAGCTTATAGAACTGGACAGGGGAAAGTTGTCGTTCGTGCCCAGGTGGAAATTGAAGAAACGAATAAGGGCAGACAGCAAATTATAGTGACAGAAATCCCCTATCAGGTGAACAAATCTAGGCTTATAGAAAAAATAGCTGATTTAGTCAAAGATAAAAAAATCGACAGTATTTCTGATATTAGAGATGAATCGAATAGAAACGGCATGCGTATTGTTATTGAATTGAAAAGAGATGCAAATGCTCAGATTACTTTAAACAGACTATATAAGCATACACAAATGCAGGATAGTTACAGCATGATCATGATTGCTTTGGTAAATGGAGAACCAAAGCTTCTGAACCTTTATCAAATTCTTGATGAATATTTGAAGCATCAGAAGAGCGTAGTAACAAGAAGAACACAATATGATCTTAGAAAAGCAGAGGCAAGAGCCCATATTTTAGAAGGCTTGAGAATTGCATTGGATAATATTGAAGAAATAATTAGGA
>JBBRVK010000050.1:0-5004 GCA_038247045.1 Minisyncoccia bacterium
ATCTTGCCAAAAATTGTTGTTATGCATTATGTTGGTTCTTCATTAGCTGCTCTTGCTTGTGCTACAGATTTGGGATGTGAATTACTTGAGTCTTTTAATTATATAAGTGAATACAGGACACCACCTGGAAGGCTTTCCTTGGTTGAGGGGATAAATAATTCTGTCATTATTGATGACACTTATAATTCTTCTCCTATTGCCGCTATTGCAGCAGTTGAAGTTTTAAAAGAAATGAAAGGGAAAAGAAAAATTGCAGTTTTGGGAGACATGTTAGAATTAGGTAAATTTACAGAAGAGGAACATCATAATTTAGGTGAATTAGTTGCTTCTGTTGCTGATATGCTTGTTTTAGTTGGACCACGAGCTAAATTTATAGCCGAAGGAGCTATTCTCCATGGATTTAATCCTAAAGAACTATATAGTTTTGACTCATCATTGACCGCTGCTAAGTTTTTAGCAGGAGTTGCAAGTAAGGGTGATTTAATACTTATTAAAGGGTCTCAAGGTGTACGTCTAGAACGGGCTACAGTGGCCATAATGGCTCACCCTGAGTTTAAACAGAAAATTATATGTCGTCAGGAGAAAGAGTGGCAAAATCGTTAAAATTAGGTTCTAATAAAAATGCGCTGGCTTTGCCATCGCATTTTTATTAAACATTATAAATTATTTAATAATTTATAATGTTTTATTTGACTTTTAATTTCAAAAATGTAAATATAATTTATATGATAAATATTATTAAAAATCAAAATAATAAAAGCTTCTGGGGAAGTTATTATTTTACATCTTCAAATTTGAAGGTTGATTTTTGTTAATAATATTCTCTTAATTAATTATTGTTAAAAATCAGCTTCCAAACAGAAGCTGATTTTTTGTTCTTTGTATTTAGTACATTAAAAATTAAATAAGATTAATAATATTTTTTAACCAATTTAAATTTAGGAGGAATAATTATGACTTTTTTTGTTGATTCTATTGTTTTAGAAGAAAAAGATTTGAAGTATATTAATAACTACAAATCAGACCGTTATTTGTTTAGATTATTTAACAATAAAGACAGAAGACCAGAGGGTCATGCAGCAAACGGTATTTTAAGAGATGAGGAGGCTTCCCCATATGCGATTCATTGCAATTGTGGATATTACCATCCTGTTTGTTTCTCAAACTCAAAACATGAAGTTGATTGGAGTCCATCATTCACAGTTAAAACGAAAAATTCAAATGAAGTAAAAAAAATTATTAAGGGGATATGGATTCGACAGTTGTAGTCTCTATATTAAAAAGCAAATAACCATTTCACTTTTTGTGAAATGGTTATTTTTATTTTTTGTAAATTATTAATAATAAAAAGGCCTTGGAAAATTTTAAATTTTCCAAGGCCTACATAGCTCCTTCCTTAGGTAATAGGGAAGAAAATTCTTTGATTAATTGGGTATGTTTCTCCCAATTCTTCTAACTCCTCAAAGTCATTTCCTTGAGAGTTGTGATTAACCGCGCCAACTTCTTCGGTTTCATCTCCTACATGGGAGAGGTTGTCTTTTTCAACCATAGTACTATTTATTGATTTATATACATCTTAACCACATTTTAAAAAAAATCAAGTTTTTCTTGTTTTATTATTAAAAAATCTTTTATATTTGTGTTTTGTTCTAAATTTAGATATTATTAATATACAAATATATGAAAAACATTAGCCGAATCACATTATTTATTGTTATCTTTATTGGAGGATCATTGGCTTTTCGTTATTGGGCGTTAGATAATTTTAATTTAGCTTTTAGTGATTTTGACAAAGTAAGTGTTGCTTCTAGTTATATAAAGGAAACCTCTAAAAATGAAATTATTTCTGGAGAAATTGTGGTTCCTGTTGTTTTAAACGAAACTACAAAAATTTTACCTGTTGTTGAAAAGGAAATTAAGCCAGAAGATTTATCGTTTATTTTTCCCCTAAAAGGAAGTAGCTTGTATCAAGGATGTAAATATGATGTCATCTTAGATTCTTCTTCCTCGATAAATAATATTGATTATGCTCTCGTTGATGTTGGTACTCGGACTCCCATAGGACCAGTCTCAAGTGGTTTACCTAAAAATGCCCAAATGGAGATTGCTAATGCCATAGAATGGAAAGTCGGCAATGTTTGGCCTGGGGCATATTATATTTTAACTTCAAATATTAATGACAAGGATATTAAAAAGAGAAGTGATTTTTTTAATATAAAAAAGATACCATCTGACGTTAATTTAAAAGATATAGAAGATTTTTGTAAAAATAACTAGAAATCTAAACAATCTATCTTTTTTCTGTCAATCTATTATTTAGGTATGTATATATGATATGGTAATAATAATTACGTATGTTTTTTGACGTTCTTCTCTTTATTAATTTGTAGGGTTGTCCCTGTTTCTTTTTCTGTGGAGATAGAGACAACCCTTTAAATTAATCCTTATGATGAAGAAAATAATGATTGTTATTTTAAGTGTTTTTGTTTTATTTGAGTTATCTTTTTCTCAAGTTACAGCTATTGGTCATATAACTTGTGAGGTTGTAAGGCTTGAGCCTTTAAGTATTCAGAATATTTCTAATATGGAATTTGGAAATATAAAAAATGAATATAATGTTATTACTATTGACCCAGTATTTATTTCAGGGATACCTCAATCTGCTAAGTCTATTTCGCGATCCGAAATTAGTGCTACTATTACTGAAATAGAAATCTCTAATCAAAATCGTTTGCCTTCTGTTTTTAAGATAGAAGGGAAGTCGGATTGTACCTACGGTATAAGTTTACCTTCCTGTATTTCTATTAAAAGGATTGATGGATTAGAAACAATGCTTGTAGATGGATTTACAAGTTGTCCTTCAAAAGAAGGAGTTCTAAATTCTAATGGTAATTCTGCTATCAGTGTTGGTGCTACTCTCCATGTTGGAATTGCACAAACTCCTGGTTTATATAAATCTTCACAAGGAGGTTTTGATATTGTTGTAAATTATAATTAATAAAAATTAATTTAATAAAAAGCCCTGAGTAAGACTCAGGGCTTTTTTAAATTAAATTTATTAATAATTCTAATGATATAAAGGTAGGAGATACCCCTTTGTCTCATTTTGAAAATGATGTTGGATAATCTTAAGATGAAAAGTAATAGACCTTTCACTTATAGAGTTCAAATTTTGTGCAAGAGAAAGGGTTACCAACCATTCCTGATTTTTAAAAAGGTTTTCCCAGTCTTTTTTGTCGATTAAACTATTTATATCTGAACCTTGAACAAGGTTGTCTAGAATAGTTTTAATTGCACTGCCTGTATTGCAGGTGTTGCCTTTCATGATAATACAACCCATTTTTGCGAAGACAAAAAGTCTTATTCTTTCACAAGCAGTATAAATCTGATCATTTTTTTCTCTCAACATAACGAATAAAATATTAAATTAAATATAAAGAACAATTATCCATTTGATGGTATGATTATTTGTAATTTTAGTCAATATTCTCTTGGAAATGTTGGAGTTAATTAGGTCTATCTTGCTATAATGCGGAAAAAGTTATAAGGTGGTGAAAACATGTAAATTCTAAAAATATATAGGTATGGATAAAAATAATGTATTTTCTCGTTATCATGGTTCTTTGGTTTCTTTGGCCTTTAACTCAAAAGATAGTTTGGGTCGTCGTTTTTGTGACGATACTGATCTTGCTTATAACTTTCTTGACCCATTTTTCTTGGATAGAGAAAAAATAAGATTAAGTAAATCTTACAGAAGACTGGCTGATAAGACTCAAGTATTTCCAACGCACTTGCAATCAAATATTAGAAATCGATTAATCCATACAAACGATGTGGTAAATCTTTCTTCTATTTTTGCTAGCGTTTTAGGTCTCAATGTTTATTTGTCTGAAGCAATAGCTTATGGCCATGATATTGGACATGCGCCATTTGGACATTTGGGTGAAAAATTAATTTGTCAATTATCGAGAAAAAATTTTTCTCACAATATCATGAGTGTGGTTACTGCTCAAAAAATTGAGAGAAAGGGTATGGGTTTGAATTTGACTTATGAAACCCTTGAAGGCGTTTTAACGCATTCTCGTGGTACTGGTCAAATGAAAATAAATTCTAATGTAACAGAGGAGGCAACTCTTGTTATGTATGCAGATAAAATAGCCTATACTTTTTCAGATTTAAATGATGCTCTAAGGGTTGAGGTTTTAAATGAAAAATTCTTACCATGTGTCGTTAAGTATTTTGGAGATAACCAGAGGGAAAGAATTTCAAAAATTTCTTTTGATTTTATTAAAGAAAGTTCTGAAGAGGGAAGAATCTCATTTTCAAAATCTGAAAGTGCAATTAAGTTTGCTGAATTAAGAACTTGGATGTTTGAAAATGTATATCTGGTTTTAGACAAGGAAGATTATAGGAAAAAAACCTTAGCCTCGGTAAAGAAAATTATTAAGTTTATGGATAATGGATACCTTGATCCTTTTTTAGCTATTGCTTGTATGACCGACAGTGAGGTACTAGATTTATCTAAAAAACTTAGTCTTAAAAATAAAAATCTTGAATTAAATTATGGTTTTATTGAAATTATTGATAATTTTTGGGGGAAACATATTGATATCTTTACCCCGGATTTAAACAAGAAAGATTTTTTAAGGGAAAATTTATAATAACAGCCTAATGGACAAAGTCCGTTAGGCTGTTTATTTTTGGTAATTTATATGGGCTTAATATTCGATTCTAAATATCTATAATTTTAATTTTAGTGTAAGTATAGTAGAAGGGTTTAATGTAGATAGAGTTTAAAACTCAATCCATGGTATTATTTGACACAACTTAAGTATTATGTTAATCTATAAGAAAATTATTTATAGAAAATTCAACCCTGTATTAGGACACTCTGTTAATAACTCTTCCTGCTAATGCGACTTCATAAGCAGTTCGATAATTTAAAATCTTTCTCGGTTTGTTGTTGATAATGGACACAATGCGATTAATTTCTTCTTGAGATAC
>JBBRVK010000051.1:0-4979 GCA_038247045.1 Minisyncoccia bacterium
AAATTAAGGCTTTTTTAATTGTCCCCAGAACAGGAGATTATTATAACCATATTGTCTGATGAGAGTTATATGAGAGGACTGTATAGTCAGTTGGTGTTTATTAAGGCGTTGCAGAGAGAGTAAATTATTTTATATTATTTATTTTTTTAACTAAACCAGGTCTTTTTTTAAGCCACTCTTTTTTCATTAATCCATAAATATTTTCACTATGAATTTTACCAGTGGTCATACACTTAACATTAGATTTTTTAACTCCTTCAAATTTATAACCCATTTTTATTTGAACAGCATTTGAAGCCTTATTGTCAGAAAAAGCTCCTGATTCAATTCTGCGCAATTTTAATTTATTAAAAGCAAAATCGTTAATAGCAATCTTGGCTTCAGTTACATATCCATTTCTCCAATATTTTTTGTTAATCCAAGAGCCAGTTGTTCCAACTCCATGAAAAAAATTTACCTTGTGTAGTCCTATTGATCCTATAACCTTCTTTTCGGATTTTAATTCAATAACAAAAACATAATCAGTTACGGGTCTTTCTTTCCATTTTTTAGCTCTTTTTTGAATATATTCTTCAGCATTTTTCTTTGTATATGGAAATGGAACTGTTGTCAGCATTTTAGCTACATCATAATTTCCTATTCCTTCAACAAGGTCTTCCCAGTCACTTTTCCTATGTTTTCTTAGTGTTAATCTTTTTGTTTCTAGTTTCATATTATTTTTTATAAATTAAATTTCTCTTTAATTTGTTTAGCCACATTTACAGGGTCTAAATCTGTATTGTTTATCCTTAGATAATTTTTTTCTTTGATTTCTCCTTCTAGTGAAGTAGGACGATGTTCTCTTATACTATCTCTCAACTTTTCATCAGACCCCGCCTCACTTCTTTTTGAAGGTTTATGATTTAGTCTATGTTCTGTTTTATTTCTTTTTATTCTTTCTTCAATACCAGCTTCAAGTTCTATGTAGTATATTTCAGCTCCTTTATCTCTAAATATTTTTGTAAGATTTTCTATATAATCCCAATCGTGTTTGTCATCAAAATACCAAACATACGTAAAGATTAATCCTCCCAAATCACTGGAAGCAACTTCTTTGAATATTTCTTCTCGAATAAGATTTGATAGTTTTCTAAAGGAAGAAATCCCATAATTAAAAAAATTCAAAACTAATTCGATACTCATATGATTATGAAACAGTTTAAGATCTGTTATTTTTTCTAGTTCTTGCCCGACTGTCATTTTGCCAACAGCCTGAGGTCCTGTTATTAAAATAAATTTCATAATCTAATTATATCAGAAATACAAAAAAGTTCGATTCCTCTAAAGGTTAAGCTGTTTTACGCACAAAAGACTCTTGTATTACAAGGGTGTTCATATTGTCCGGTGAACATAACGTTATTATAACTATCTTATCTGATAAGCAATATATGGAAGGGTTATATAATAAATTGAGGTTTATAAAAGCATTGCAGAAAGAGGAAAAGATCAGTTCACAGGGGTAGTTTTGGTTTATTGGTTAATATACTTCTTGCTGATAGCATTTCTCACAATAAACTATTTCAGGTCTCTCTGGAGCATATGAGGTCTCAAATTCATTATTACATCCTTCTTTCATACAGGCACGGTGCCAGAGTTTAAGAGGGTTACGTTGGTTTAAGCGTTCATAGTGTCTACAGTTAGGACATAGGTGTGGTATTGGAAGATTCATACGTTTGTAGAATTGTAGCTCTTCTGGGGTGATTTTAAAGGCTTCTGTACATTGGTGGTTACATTCTCCTTTATGACCACATTCTATAATCTTAGAGGTTATATCATCATTTACAGTAGTTATATCATCTGGTATATCTTCATTCTTTATATCTATATTGTAGTTTCTCTCTTCTTTATCTTTCCATTTGTATCCTTGCTCTTGTGCTTCCTCTTTAGTTAAAGGGAAGTATTCTTGAGCTATTGTTTCGTTGTAACAAAATGGACTTAATTCAGATGGGAAGAATTCTCCGTATCTGTATTCCCTTCCTTTATCATCTATGTATGGCATATCGTTCATGTGCTTGATGATTTTGGGAACTAGTTCTTCGTATTCTTCTTTGGTGTATTGGCGGTTTAGGATGCAATATTGTTTGTTGCGAAGACCGATGCAGGCGAAGCAGTTGGAACAATTTCTTAAAAAATAACAAAAAGAGCAATCAAAACTATTCCAAATATTACCAGAATAAACAACTCCTGACATATTATCACCCGCATCAAAAACATCACAACATTTTTCTATATTTACACCTATAGCATACCCATCATATAAATCTTTCATGTTTGTAACTCCATAAGATGTATACTTTAAATTTTGTGCAGGTCCTTCTATATCAAAACACTCTTCACAGTTTTGCGCATTTTTTATATAATCTCCTGTACAGTTTTCAACATGACGTGAATTGAAAAATTTTCTTGGATGTTTTAAAATTAATTCATTGAATTTCTCTTTTGTATATTTTTTACCGGTTGATGTTTCTAATTTTAAATTTAAGGTTTCTTTTTTATATTCTTCTGGTGTGTACTTTTGATTAAAAATATAATATTTACTATTTCTTAACCCATAACAACCTATACAATTTTGACAATTACGACAATCATAACAATATTTTGAATCTACACACCCTTCAGAAATAAATAAATAAGTACAACCATAACATCCTTCAGAATCAATCATTTCATAGCAATTTTCATTTTTACGAGAGCCTAACATATCATAACAATTTCTATTTTCAATAGAATGATATAGATAGCCAGTATCTTCATTCATATCACTAGCAAAATTTAAATAACAATTTTTTGATTGATATGTAAAGTTACAATAGTCACTATTTACAGGGTCTATATTTATAACATTAATATTAGGAACTGAATTAAATAGTTCATTCCATTGCTCAAAAAGTGTTTTAGAAAAATCATAATTTTTATTATAAATAGAAGCATCCCATTTATCGCTCCACCAATACTTAGAGTCATAAACTAAAGATTTTGAATTAGGTGGATAAATAGAAATAATAAATTCATCATGCCCTGGAGAATCACACTTTCTTTTATATAAATTCCTTTCATTTCTCCATGCTAATTTTCTTTGTAATCTACACTCCGGACAAAAGGTTGGTGGAGGAACTTTCATCTTCTCATAAAACAAAAAATCATCTGGCTCTATAATAAAATTATTACCACAATTTTGACACTTAACTTTTTTAGATAGATATTCCATATATTATTTTTTATCAGCCCGAGGCTGATCCGCCTTGGGCGGACAATTTTGACACCCCAGTACTAAATTTTTATATTCTTTTTCCATCTTTCTATTATACTTTACTTATAAATATATATTTTATCTTTATATTACTTAATCAAAAAATTAGCACGGGGCAAGCTTTTTTGTTTCTGAATTCATTTTTAAATTATACCATTAAAAATAGACTTTTAATAAAAGTTCGATTACTGTCGTGGTTAAGCAAAATAACCAAAAAAATCCTTATAAAGAAAGGAATCGAACTCAAAACTTGAGGGTCCGCTCGGTAGGACCGGCAGTAGCCTTATCGGTCATTACATGACCAGTATGCCTTTTCGGTAAATTTTGATTAGCATCAAAATTTACAACGAAAAGCCTTTCGATTCCTACACGCAAGCCATGCAGATGGCTTGCTCGAGCGGACAATTAAAAAAACCTCATTTCTGAGCCTTTTTAAATTGTCCTCTCGGTAGGAATCGAACCTACGACCATCTCCTTAAAAGGGAGCTGCTCTACCAACTGAGCTACGAGAGGATACTAAATATATTACTCTTTCAAAACAAACATTTACTATACACATTGGTCAATCTGATATAAATTAATAAATGCAGATAAAAAACCAATAAGCCAAAAATACCATATTTAACAGATAAAATCAATGGCTACTTAACTTTTTTACTTATTTGATGCTAGAATAGCCAAATGGATAAAGCAAAAGATTCCTCAATCCTGATACTTCCAGATATTCGCTCGGCCATCAACGTCGGGGCTATTTTCCGAACGGCTGACGCTGTAGGTATTGATAAAATATACCTTGTAGGATGCACCCCATGCCCCACAGACCAATTTCAGAGGGTACAGAAGGATATATCAAAGAGTGCTCTGGGTGCTGAAACTTGGATATCTTGGGAGTACAAGAAAACCTTACTACCTCTTATCAAAAGACTAAAAAAAGATGGTTATGAAGTTGTTGCTTTAGAGCAAGACAAGAAATCAATTGATTACCGCAAATACAAAAAAACCAGCAAGTTTGCTTTTATTTTAGGTCCAGAAGTTACAGGATTAAATAAAAAAATATTAAAAGAGTGTGATTATGTAGTTGAAATTAAAATGTATGGGAAAAAAGAATCACTCAATGTTTCTGTTGCTGCAGGAGTTTCTCTCTTTGGAATCTTAAGGTAAAAAATTATCTTGTTTGAGTTATAGGTATTTCTTTAATAAATGGTTTATCAACAGTATCGGTTCTTGGTTTACCAGTAAAAACCCAAATAGCAAAAATAGCTATCACAAATAATATTACCTCAAGGCCAAAACTCATTTCACCATGGCTAGTTTTTTTTGGTTTATCAGTTTTCTTTTTGTCGTCTTTTTTATCTTTTTTATCTGCCATATGATTTAGCGAAACCATGTCGTACAACCTTCAATTTGGTGCGACGAGGATTCCAAATTAATTAAATAATGTTTGATGCTTATTACAAAAATGGGCACTGCGTCCATTAATTACTTTTCTCATTATAACACCAGAACAACCACTTTTCCTACATTTCTCTTTATTTCTTCTATAAACGTTATGATGGTTCTGAAACTTACCTGGATTACCATCAATATTTCGATAATCAGACATCGAGTCTCCTCCAAAATAAATTCCTTTATTTAGAATTTCTCTCATTTCCCTATAAAGAATTTTTAGTTTCTTTTCAGATATTTTAAT
>JBBRVK010000052.1:0-4796 GCA_038247045.1 Minisyncoccia bacterium
TCTCTTTCTGCTAGTGTAATCATACGAATCAGACTATTGTGTTTTACTTGTTTTAACAAGTCCTCTTTGTCCTTAAATACTATATCTCTTTGTTTTGTTTGCATGTGTCCTTAGTGTCAATTGTATACTAACCCAGTGCAAATATTGAAAAATAAGGTTAATTGTGCTATAATTGTGCTAATCATGGATACGGCCTATACTATCATTTTTTATATTTTTACTTTCTTATCTGTTTATGTGCAGATATTTTTCTTAATAACCTTTCTCGAAAAGAGGCGCCAAATAGTACATCATCCTGATAATTTGGAGCTATTAAGTTATCCGACTGTTACAATTGCAGTCCCTTGTTACAATGAGCAAGCAACTATTGAAAAAACTGTAAATTCACTCCTTGAACTTGATTATCCAAAGGATAAGATAAGTATCTTTTTAATAGATGATGGGAGTAAGGATAACACCTGGAATATTATTAAAACATTTGAAAATAATCCAAGTATACATATTTTTCATAAAGAAAATGGAGGTAAACATACTGCTCTCAACCTCGCTCTTGAAAATTCAACTGCTGAATTTTTTGGTTGTCTTGATGCAGACTCTTTTGTCAATAACCAAGCTCTGAAAAGAATAATGAAATATTTTGAAAATGATCCAAGGACCATGGCGGTGGCTCCGTCTATTATGGTTTGCAATGCAAATAATATTCTTCAGACTGCACAAAAAGTTGAATATGATATGGCTATTTATACAAAGAAGATGCTTGGATTTATGGGCGGAATTCATGTGACTCCTGGACCATTTTCTATTTTTAGAAAAAAGGTTTTTGATGATCTTGGTCCTTATCATAAAGCACATAATACTGAAGATCAGGAGATTGCTCTTCGGATGCAAGAACATGGATATAAGATTGATCATTGTCCAGACGCTCGTGTTTACACAAATGCTCCTGAGTCAGTTGTAAAACTATATCGTCAGAGATTAAGATGGATTTATGGTTTTATAAAAAACCTAGTTGATTACCGTAGGTTGTTATTTAGAAAGAAATATGGTGCTGTTGCTTTATTTACCTTGCCTTCGGGATTAATATCCGTTCTTGGTGTTGTATTTTTGTTTATTACAATTACTTTTAATATAATAAAGTTTTTTGTTATTAAATTTGAGCAGATCCAGACTATAGGTTTTAAAAACTTTTTCAGTCTTAATTATAAATTTGATTGGTTTTTTGTTAACACAAAAGCAGCATTGTTCTTCTCAATAATTTTGTATATACTAGTTATTATATCTGTTTTGATAGGTAGAAAAATGGCGGGAGGTAAAGCTAGACTTTCTATCTCCGTATTTTATTTTATTATTATTTATAGTGTGATAGCCCCATTTTGGATGTTACGAGCAATATATAATGCTATTGTTTCTAAGGAATCAAGTTGGACATTTGAACGTCGCGTCACGAATAGTTAATTTATGCATCAACATGAACCAAATGATTGGAAAAAATATGTAATAGTTTTATTTATAACCTCTTCAATTTTTATTGCGGGGTTGTGGGTTTCTAACTATTTAAGCAATAAGAAAATAAATCAACTGAGAGTGATAGAAGATAAAATATCAGTCGATATAATGTCTTCGGAAACTCAGTTTAATCTTCTCCAGGAGTTATCTTGCAAAGATGTCTCAACGACTGTTTTGTCCTCAGAATTAAATTCTCTAGCTGATAAAATAACTTATAGCGAAACAAATATTGGAAATGATGATAGTAATGTTATTTCATTAAAGAGATATTATTCTTTGCTTGAAATTAAAGATTATCTTTTGATGAAAAAAATAACTGAAAGATGTGGTCAAAAATCTATTTTCATTCTTTATTTCTATAAAAACGACAGTTGTTCTGATTGTACAAAACAAGGTTATGTTCTAACATCACTTCGTGAAAAATATCCAAATCTAAGAGTTTATTCTTTCGATTATAATCTAGATTTATCAGCTTTAAAGGCTATGGTCTCTATTTATAAAGTTCCAGATAATCTTCCTGCTATTGTTATCAATGGTAAGGTCTACAGTGGCCTACAGAGCATTGAAGAGATAGAAAAGACCTTTCCAGAGCTAGAATCTATAAAGAAGCCTGAGGATGTAGTAGTGCCGACTACTACAACTAAAAAGACTACAACAAAGACGCCTACTGTTGTAACTCCCGTAAAGACAAACTAATAAAAAGCCCCCGCTGAAAGCGGGGGCTTTTTATTAGTTTGTCTTTTTTTATATTTATTGAGCCGCTTCTCAGATTCGGTCAGGCGTATTTTTCTGCTGAAAAATCGCATTACCTTGCCTCGCACCGTCATGCTCTGGCTTTCGAATCTTTCGTGTCAATTTAAATAAACCCTCTAAAAAGAGGATTTATTTAAATTGAGCCGCTTCTCAGATTCGAACTGAGGACCTTCACTTTACAAAAGTGTTGCTCTACCAACTGAGCTAAAGCGGCGATGATAAGCTTCAAAAATTACTTAACCAATAAAGTTATACTATCATATTATATAATTTTATCAACCTCATCTATCTTTTCTATAACTTCCTCATGTTCTTTCTTGATTTTTTCTTTAACCTTTTTAATTTTTATTTTAGATTCAATAACAGCTCTCTGGATAAAAGAAATTTTTCTTGGGTCAAGGATTTTTGTTTCTTTCTTAAAAAATTTATCTAATCTAGGTAGTTTATTTGCTATCCATTTTTTTATCTTTGTTGTTATTATAAACCAAGCCTTCACACTAGAGAGAACTATCGATTGGATAATATGTTTTATTAAAAGTAAAAAAACCTTTTCAATATATCTAAAAGATAGTTCGGGTGTGTAATTTTTATGGTCCTTTTTAATTCTGTCTGTTTTTATTTCCCAAGCACGAAAAATAAGCATTCCAAATGCTCCAATTATTGCTATGAAGAAAATAATGGTTGTAAAAATCATAATTAACCAATCGTTTCGTAAACAAAACGAACAAGAGTTGCACCTTTACTCTTTAGAAGATTTCCAACAGTCAATTCTGGATTTTTGATGAAAGCTTGGTCCATCAAAGTTTGTTCTTTAAAATATGTTGAGATTTTACCCTCAAGCATTTTTTTCTTTATTTCTTCGGGTTTATCACTTTCTGCGACTTCTTTTTCAAAGACTTCTGTTACTTTAGCTTTATCAGCTTCGGTGATTTCCTCTGCTTTAACATAAGCTGGTTTCATTGCAGCTATATGCATGGCGACATCTTTAGCTAATTCAGGTGTGCCTCCTGTTAGGGAAACAACAACAGCACTCTTACCCATGTGAACATAGCTACCTAGCACATCACCTTCAGTCATTTCTACCTTACCTAATTCTATTTTTTCACCAACTTTTTGTACAACAGGATTTATAAGGTCAAGTGATTTTGCCATCATTTCCTCAATCCCATCAGTAAAAGCCATCTTCGCTAGTTCATTTGCAAGATTAACAAAGTCACTATTTTTTGCAACGAAATCTGTTTCGGAATGAAGTACAAGTAAAAGAGTTTTCCCTAGTCCTTCAACTGTGACAACTATTCCATCATGAGCAATGCGGTCAGCTTTTTTCATGGCAATACTGCTTGATTTCTTTTTAAGGATAATAAGCGCTTTTTCCATATCTCCCTCTGCTTCTTCTAGTGCATTTTTGCATTGCATAACAGAAACACTTGTCGCATCTCTTAATTCTTTAACTAATTCAGCGGTTATTTTTATAGACATAATTTATTATTGTGTGGTCAATAGACCTTAAGGAATAATATTTTTTATTTCTTTTCAACAGCACCAGTTGTTCCTTTGTTGTAAGCACTTTTAACTGCAGCTAGGAAGAAATTGATACTTGAGATTGATGCATCATTTGCAACGATAGGGAATTCTGCATGTTTTGTATTACAGTCTGTGTTCATCAAAGCGATAACGGGAATATTCATTTTATGAGCTTCACTAACAGCAATATGTTCTTTTTTTGTATCGATAACAAACATTGCATCAGGAGTACGAGTGATGCCAGTTAGTCCTTGGAAATTTTTTGTCATATCGTCCATTTCTCGGTCGATTAGAAGTCTTTCTTTTTTAGTATATTTATCAAGACCACCTTTTTCTTTTTGGTCACGTAAATCTAGAAGTTTTGTAATACGTTTTTTTATTTCAGGGAAATTTGTAAGTGCACCTCCAACCCAACGTTCAGAAACATAAGGCATATTTAAAGAAAGAGCTGTTTCTACTGTTTGCTGGCGAGCTTCAGCTTTAGTTCCAACAAAAAGGATTGTTTTGCCTGTTTGAGCTAGTTTTACAACTTGCTCCATTGCTTTATCAAAAAGATCTTTTGATTTTTCAATGTTGATAATATCAACACCATTTTTGGTTCCAAAAATGTATTGACTTGTTGATGGATGACGACGACTCTTCTGGTATCCATAATGAGCACCGGCTTCAAACATCTCTTCTATCTGTGTACTTGGTTTATTCATACATTTATATATGTTTCCGTAATTAATACGGATCCGCCTTTCGAGCGAAAATTAGTTATAATACGTCCGTTTTTAAGCATTCCAGCCTATTTACAAGGGTTTTTAAAAGAAAAATCCCTCACGGAACATACGAGGATATTACCACAAAAGTCGATATTTTGCAAATACTGCACTGGGTTAGTATACAATTGACACTAAGGACACATGCAAACAAAACAAAGAGATATAGTATTTAAGGACAAAGAGGACTTGTTAAAACAAGTAAAACACAATAGTCTGATTCGTATGATTACACTAGCAGAAAGAGAA
>JBBRVK010000053.1:0-4778 GCA_038247045.1 Minisyncoccia bacterium
CCTATTACTAAAGCTATCGTTCCTACTGTTGCCACTAGTTGAGTTGAGTATTGTTTCGCTCTTTCCTTCCATGATGGGTTCGGAATGCTCTTTACTTGATATACTAGTTCCAGTATGTTGCTTGTCAGCTCCTTTTGATTCTCTTTGTTCTTTCCCAGTTCCTCCGATATCATTTTGGAGTTCTGTTCTAACTTCTGATAATTTAAGTCCTTCATTTCCTGTATTTCTTTCATCATTCCCTTTAATACTAGGTTTGTTTTCCCTAGTATTTCCCTCTTGTCCTTCTCGCTCTCTTGAAGATTCTTTGTCAATTCCTTTTTGTCCTGTTGGCACTGGTTCAATGATTTCCTTGTTAGCTCCGATAGACTTGTCATTTCTGCTACTAGATATTTCATTTCTTCTTGTGGTGTCCCCAAGAAGAATTTTGACTCCAATGTCTTGACTATTTCCAGTGTTTCCTTCAGGTCGTTCTTTACCTCTATTTCCTTCACCTCTATTGCTTGGCTCTGTTCCTCTTCCAGTAATTGATTTTTCTTTTCTAATAAACTCATTTTCTAATACCTCCTTATCGTAATTAGTACCTAGCTTACTTCCCCTTATTGGCTTTGACTTCTCTGGGTGCTGATAGCTTATTGTTTTATTTGTTATCCTGGTGTCTATATCAAAATGATTTTTAAGATAATCCTTAAACTCTTTAAAATTATTACTTCTTTCCTTTGAGAAATTTATAACTTGCCTTAATTCATCTTTCCAAGGAGTACCACCTTTCATCTCAATTCTCTTTTCACCAGTTGTAACTCTCTCTGTTGCTTTATGCTCTAGGTCTAAAGTTTTAAATCCTTCTCTTTCACATTGCCTGTTACTTTCCCTTTTCAGCTCTATCATACTTTTTCTATTGCTCTGATACTTCTTGCCATCTTCAAAGCTCACACTATTAACTACAAGGTGGTTATGGATATGTTCCTTATCCTTATGGGTTACAACGAAAACTTCACGCCCTTTGAATTGCTTCTCTGCCAGTTCCATTCCTAGCTCATGGGCTTTATCTAGTGTTATTTTATCTTCGGGGCTAAAGCTCTGTATCATGTGATGATATTGGACACCATCTGTTTTATCATAAAGTTCCTTAGTTGCCCTAAACTCATTTACAATATTATCGGGATTGCAGTCCTTCCCACTTATTAGCTTGGCTTCGGTCTTTTCCTCTTGGGTTAAGTAGGCTACTATCTTTTGTGGTGTTGCCCTTGAAGATAAGCCTTTTATTATAGCCACTATTCATTCACCTTCTTTAAGGATTTTATTACCTCTTTCCATACATTTTCAAGATTGCTTTTTATCTCTGCCAGTTCCTTACTGTCCTTTATATCTCCACTATTTATCATTCTTGTGATTTGGTTTAAGTTATTCCCTACTCTTTTAAGTTCTGACATAAGATCCTTGATTTCTTCAATGACTATAATGTTCTTTTCTAGGATTGATTTTCTTATAAATTCATTTTGGTTTAACTTTGATTTATCAATGTTTTTTTGTAATAGCTCTACTTCGGGTTGATTCAATCTAATATTAATTTGCTTACTTCTTTCTCTATTTGGTGGCTTTTTCTTTTTAGAACTCGGCGGTTCTTCCATAATTTTTCCCTCCAATCTCTTTGCTTTTTAATGCTGTTAGGGTTGTTTTCATGGGGTTGGGGTTTCACCAAAAGGGTTCTAGGGGCAACCCTAGCGAGAGGTATATTGATAGCATGGCTATCCATATACGAATCTCGCTCTAAAATATATGATACTTCTATATTACTGCTAAACTTTTCCTTTTACAATACCCAAGCATTAATATTTTTTATGTAGTATCACTTGAGATACTACATAAAATCTTACAATGAAAATATAATATTTCCTCATTATTTTAATTTTGTTATTGCTCTATCTTTATTTTTCATGAATTATTATTTAAACCAATTTAGAAATCCTGTTTTATTATTCTTTTTGGATTCTTCTTTTTTTATTTTCATATTATCCAATTCTTTAAAATGATTTTCTAAAAGCAATATTTCTTCTTTGGGTTTGTCTTGTTGAGTTTTTAATAATATTTGTGAGTTCTTATGTAAATCCTGTTCTGTTTCTAATCTATTATTTAAATTGATGATTTGTAAGTTTTTTTCTTTTATTTCACTTCTCAAAAAATCAATCTCACTTTTTAAAGATATTGTATAATTATCTTTATCAGCTGCCACTTCTTTCTTTGGTAAATTATCATTAACATCAGTTTTCACTTCTTCACTTTTGTTATTTGTTTTCTTATTTAACTTTTGTGTTAATAATCTTA
Organism: Minisyncoccia bacterium; assembly: GCA_038247045.1. GTDB lineage: Bacteria > Patescibacteriota > Minisyncoccia > Phycocordibacterales > UBA9973 > UBA8515. The sequence goes on from JBBRVK010000053.1 coordinate 2,323, forward strand.
AACCTTCATCATCAAAGTACTTAACACCCTTTTTAATAACAATATGAGATTTTAACTCTTTATTATTTAATTTTCTATATACCGTCATTTTTGATATGTTAAGTAAAATTGAAATATCATTTATACTATGTAACATACTAATACACCTACCTTTTAACATGTTTGATATTGTTGAAATTCTATATTAACATGTGAAGTCCTTTATTTGTAAACCAATAGTTAAATTTAACTGAAATTTAATCAGCCATATTTCTGCTCTTTTTTACTAAAATTTAAAGAAAAATAGAAAACAACTACAGTAGTTGTTTAAAGATGTTTAACAGTACTTTGTTTAAGATGTTTAGAGCATACCTTAACGCAAGTCATACCAATAGGTTCAAAAATCTAATAATACATTTTCATAGTGAACTAATACATTTTCATAGTGAAAATGTATTTAACTAATACATTTTCATAGTGAACTAATACATTTTCATAGTGAATTAATACATATACATATGTATTGTATGTGTATTAATTATGTGGTAATATATTCTTATGAGGTGATAATATGGATAAAAATTATATAGTAACTAAGAGTAATGCATTGGTAAATTGTAATTATAATTTGAGTTTACAGGAACAAAAAATTATTTTAACATTAGCGTCTATGGTTCAACCACAAGATATAGAATTTAAGGAATATGACTTTATAATAAAAGACTTTATAAAGTTATTAGGATTAAAAGACCAAAGCAAATACACAGAAGTACGAAAAATAACAAAGGAATTAAAGGAAAAAGTTTTTGAAATAAAGGAAGGCACAGACATAATACAAGTTAGTTGGTTAGGTGGAGTAAGATATAAAACAAAAGAAGGTATAGTTATATTAAGACTTGACCCAGACTTAAAGCCTTATATGTTGCAACTTAAAGAATTTTATACAAGTTATAAACTTGAAAATATTCTATCTTTAAAGAGTAAATATTCTTTAAGAATTTATGAGCTTTTAAAAAGCAATGAATTTAAGAAGAGTTGGGAAATTGAAGTGGAAGAATTAAAAAAAATACTTGGAGCAACCGAAAAATCATATTTTGTATATCAAAATGTGAAAAATAGAATAATCATTCAAGCTCAAAAAGAATTAAAAGAAAAAACAGATATATCTTTTGAATTTGAAGAAATTAAGACAGGAAGAAAGGTTACAGCCCTTAAATTCTATATCAGGTCAAATAAAACTCAAAATAAAGCCCTTGATGAAGTTTCAGCTACTAGGGAATGCAAAACTACCCACGAAGAAGAAAAATGCCCTACAAGGCTTATAAGTGAGATTAAAGCTATATTTAAAGAGGACATAACAGGATTAGAAGCTAAAAATATTTCAGATACTGCAAAAGGTGATATACATATTATCAAAGAAAAATATGATCTATCTCAAAACATAGCTAAAATTGATAACATAGTAGGTTGGATAATTAAAGCTATCAAAGAAGATTATCAGCCACTTAAAGGAAAAATTAAGGTTGGTAGTTTTAATGATTACGAACAAAGGAAGTATGATTTTGATGATTTAGAAAAGAAATTATTAGGGTGGGAATAATTAGAGTAGGGGGATTAAGTTATGACTAAAAAAGAATTGGAAAAAGAGATTGAATATGTGAAATTAAAAAATGAAGAGTTAAAATTAAATCTTTATTTTGCTAGGGAAATCGAGAATGAAACAGGTTTTCTCCTTAGTGAAATATTAAAATTTTGTACCGAATTAGGAAATGATTCTGAAATCACAATTAAATTAAAAAATATATTATTAACTTTTGTAAAAAAACACAAAAAACTAGACCAGGAAAAAGAAATTATGCTAAAGGAACTAACTGACAATACATTAGAAAATAAGATATAGTTAACCTTGAAAACCTTGGTATAACTAGGGTTAACTATATCTTATCAATGAAGTTGTTAACATTTATTTTATTGTAAACTTAGTAATACCAACTGTTAACACATGTTAACAGTGTTTTGTTAACATGTTTACACGTAAACACCTGTAAACATGTTGTAAATACTAGGTTTTAAATGTATTACTATGTTTACAATAAAATAGTAAAGCAACTTGGATAATCAATTCCAAATTGCTTTACTACCTTTTTACCTTCTTACCTTTCATTGTACCAGTCGTTTTCTTTGGTTCTACTTTTAATCTTTGGCTGCCTATTTGTTTCTTTTTCCAGTTTGGCTGATTCTTTAGCTGCCATTGCCTTTTCTTCATTTACTACTTTTTCAATAGAACTTCCTAGTGCTTTAATAACTTCATCAAGAGGATTACTAGTTGATAGGCTCCTATTACTAAAGCTATCGTTCCTACTGTTGCCACTAGTTGAGTTGAGTATTGTTTCGCTCTTTCCTTCCATGATGGGTTCGGAATGCTCTTTACTTGATATACTAGTTCCAGTATGTTGCTTGTCAGCTCCTTTTGATTC
>JBBRVK010000054.1:0-4761 GCA_038247045.1 Minisyncoccia bacterium
AAATAATTATATTTCAAAACAAGAAGCTCAAGTTGTACCAATAGTTGAAATAGTATTAGAAAATAAATCAGAAGCTCAACCAGAATTATCTCAAGTTGAAGATTTAAGTCCTGAGAATCTGGCATTAAACGATGCAGAAGTTGAAGAAGGAATTCATTTAATGGATGATAGAACGGAAGAAGAGATAGTAAAAACTGAGGAAGATGTTGATTTGTATAATATCAAAAATTTCTCAGTCTAACTAAAAATCCATCGGCTTACGCTATGGCGTAAGCCGATGGATTTTTAGTTAGTTTTTCCCAAATGATAAGAACTTTGAAAGTAGACTGTTTTCTTTTAAATAATTATTTATATGTTTACGAGCAAGACTTGTCTTTGCATAATCTAGCCATTTAGACGAAGGTTTAGTATTTTTATTTATCTGAATTTCAACAATATCATTCGTTTTTAGTTTGGTTCCGAGGGAACTATTTTTACCATTAACTCTTGCACTTTGAGCATGATCTCCGACATCTGTATGTATCGCATAAGCAAAATCAATGACAGAGGAATCTCCAGGTAAATCGATGATGTCTCCCTTGGGAGTAAAGACAAAAACTCTATCTTTGAAAAAATTAAGTTTAACTTTTTCTAGGAATTTTTCTGGTTTACCTTGTTCTTGATTTAGCTCGTGAAGTTGATGAACCCATTCAAGTTCTTTGGCTTCAATAGTTTTCTCTTTGTAGGCGAAATGGGAAGCGATACCATTTTCAGCCTTCTCGTGCATTTCATGTGTACGAATCTGAATCTCGACAATTCCTCCTGTTCCTGTAAAAATAGTAGTATGTAAACTTTGGTAACCGTTAGATTTAGGAATGGCGATATAGTCTTTAATTCTATTTGGTAAGGGAGTCCACTCTCCATGAATTAAACCGAGGACATGATAACAATCAGCTACAGACTCGACGATAACTCGAAGGGCTATGATGTCATAAATTTTACCAATATCCATTTCATATTTTTGAAGTTTTTTCCAAAGGGAATATAAATGCTTTTGACGATAATTAATTAGAAAATTAGCGATACCAGCTTCTTTTAATTTTTTATTTAAAGTATTTCTAACCTCAATTAAATATTTTTCTTTGGCATCTTTTTTTTCTTCTAATAGTTTACTGACCTCTATGTATTCTTTGGGGTTAGAATATTTAAATGCTGCATCTTCTAGCCGACCCTTCAATTTTCCCATTGAAAGTCTATTGGCAAGAGGAGCGTAAACTTCTAAAGTTTCGAAAGCTATCCGTTTTTGTTTTTCAGGATTTACATGTTCAAGGGTTTCAATATTATGTAATCTGTCCGCTAATTTAATAACAAGAACCCTTAAGTCTTCAGCGACAGATATAAAGAATTTTCTTAGGTTTTCAACATTGCGTTCTATTCCTTTATATTTAACAGTGCCGAGTTTAGTGACGCCTTTTACAAGAGATACTATTTCTGGTCCGAATTCTTGTAAGAGTTCGTCCTCCTGAACTGTCGTATCTTCTAAAACATCATGAAGTAGTCCTGCACAGATGACAATTGGACTCATTCCTAAATCGGCGAGGTTGAAGGCAGTGGTAAAGACATGGATAAAGTAAGGTTCACCACTCTTACGTAGCTGATCTTTATGGGCATTACGTGCAAAATCATAAGCTTTTTGTATAAGCTCTTTTTCATTATCTTTGATATCTTTAATGGCAGAAAAGATTTTGGTAATTTGCATATTCATATATTTTTTTATTATATATTATTGACACTCTTATGGGAAGTGGTAGTATTTATTATAAATATATTCTTAAATTATGATAATTTTCCTTTCGTCACTATTCTTGGCCATTAAAGAATGGATAAGAATCAAAAAAAGAAAGAGATTAGTAAAATCTCTTTCTAGGACTAATCTAAGCGAGTTGGCAAAAGTATTGGTAATTTTTGCTTATGATTCGAATAAAAAAAGAGTCTCATAAATGAGGCTCTTTTTTATTTATTAGATTTTATATTTTCTCCTAACTTATGGGGGTTATGATTTTTACACATTCGATTGCTACATCTCTCAGGAATAGTTTTTGGTCACGCATAATTTTTTGCTAAAAATTTGCGCTACCCCGACTCGCGCCGTCGCGCTCCGTCTCACGAAAACTATTTTTTGAGTTTTATATTATCACCATGCTTATGAGGGTTATGATTTTTACACATTCGATTACTGCATCTCTCTGGAATAGTTTTTGTGCCTTCCATCATTAATGACTGGCAGAATTCACAAATGTTTCCAGTTGGTTTCGCTTTAATCGCATTCTTACATTCTGGATAATCACTACATGAATAGAAGACTCCGAATCGTCCCTTGCGTTCCATCATTTTTCCTTTGTTGCACATTGGGCATGTAATATCTGTCATTTTTCGTTTTAATTCTTCCTCATCTTGTTTTATAAATTTACATTTAGGATAACGAGAGCAGGAGATGAAAGTTCCTGTTCCATCTCTTCTAACACGAATAACAAGTTTTCCTCCACCCCCCTTACCTTTTTTTTCTCCGCAAGTTGGGCATATTTCTCCTGTTTCCTTGGGTCCTTCCAAAACTTCTCCTTCTATAGTTCTAGCTCCATCACAATCTGGATAAAGTGAACATGAATAAAATTTTCCACCACGTGAAAGTTTTATTATCATACTAGCGCTACACTTTGGACATAAAATATCACTTGGGGCTTCTCCCATGTTTGTGGCTTTGGCTAATTTTTCTTTTTCTTTAACCTCTTTTTGAAATGGTGTATAAAAGTCCTTTAGAGTTTTTACATAATCTCTTTTTCCATTTGAAATATCATCGAGTTCGTCTTCTATTGTTGCGGTAAAAGTGTCACTAATATATTCAGCAAAATTATCTTCTAGAAATGATGAGACGACATCTCCTGTATCTGTAGGGAAGAGAGTTCTACCTTCTTTTCGTACATAACCTCTATCTTCAATTGTTTTCATAATTGAGGCATAAGTAGAAGGTCTGCCAATATCTCGAGCTTCAAGTTCTTTTACAAGCCCCGCTTCTGTGTATCTATTAGGTGGCTGTGTTGCTTTTTCAATGCTCGTTAAATCAACAAGTTCAAGTTTATCTCCAATTTTAACTTCAGGAAGTTCTACGTCTTCACCTCGAGCGTCCATATCACAGGTAAGCCATCCCGGAAATAAAACACGTGAACCGTTAGCAGAAAAATCAGGAATATTTTTACTTACTATATTTGCTGTAATTTTAGTCTTCAGTAATTTAGCATCAGACATCTGGGATGAGACCGTCCTTTCCCAAATTAATTTATATAATTTATTTTGTTCTTCATTGATTCCAGCTACTAATTGTTCTACATGTGTAGGACGGATAGCTTCATGGGCTTCTTGGGCATTTTTAGATTTAGTTTTATAAACATGAGATTCGGCATATTCTTTTCCATATTTTTTCTCAACAATTGAAAGAATTTGTTTTTGAGCTTCAATACTTAAATTCGTACTATCTGTCCGCATATAAGTTATAAAACCTGCTTCGTAGAGTTTTTGTGCTACTTGCATCGTACGTGAAGGGGAGAATCCAAGGCGGGTACTGGCAACTTGCTGAATCGTGGAAGTTGTAAAAGGAGCTCGGGGTTGCCTTTTTTGTTCACTTGTTTTTAAATCAATAACGGTCCACTCTTCTTTTTTCCCTAAGTTTAGAATTTTTTCAACTAATTTTTCATCTCTAGGTTCTTCGGAACAGGCAAGAATTAATTTCTCTTTTTTTTGTGTATTAAAAATTCCTTCTAGTGTCCAATATTGTTCAGGAACAAAGGCTCGGATTTCTCTTTCACGTTCCATAATTATTCTAAGTGCAGGGGACTGAACTCGCCCTGCAGAAAGTCCGTAACGAACTTTTTTCCAGATGATTCCAGATAAATCATATCCAACCAATCTATCAAGTACACGGCGTGCTTCTTGTGCTTTAACTAAATCTAAATCAATATCACGAGGTTTTTTAAGAGCTTCAATAACAGCTTCTTTTGTGATTTCATGAAATGTAACTCTTTTTATTGGAGCTTTAACTTTTTTATCGTCATCCAATAATTCTTTTAAATGCCAAGATATAGCTTCTCCTTCACGGTCCGGGTCGGTCGCAAGCATTATTTCGGTTGCTTTCTCTGCTAGAGATCTTAATTCATTTACTACCTTATCTTTACCTTTGGATATTTCGTATTTAGGAACAAAACCAGCTGGTATATCAATGGCATCTTTATTTGATTTTGGTAAATCTCTTATGTGACCTATTGATGCACGCACTGTAAAAGCTCCATCTAAATATTTTTCGATGGTCTTTGCTTTTGAAGGTGATTCAACAATTAATAGTTTCATTACAGATAAGTATTACATGAAAACATATTTTTTTGCAAATATGAATTAGATTTTCCTTATCTCTCCTAATTCTTCTTTAATTAATTCTTTAAGTTCCATTATGGAAAGTAGGGCATTGGCTTCTCCGATTGGGAGTCCTGATTCACGAATAATATCATTACGTTCCATTGGTTCACGTAGGAGTTCAATTATTTTCATTTCATCTTTTCCACAGTCGGCATATCTTTCTGCGTCAGTTTTTTCTTCTCTTTCTGTTTCAAAACCTAATGCTTCAAGAAGTTCCTCGCTAGTTGTAATAGGAGTCGCACCTTGATGGATTAATCTATTCGCCCCCTTTGAGTTTTGAGAGAAAACAGAACCAGGGACAGCTAATACGTCTCGATT
>JBBRVK010000055.1:0-4676 GCA_038247045.1 Minisyncoccia bacterium
AATGAATTGCTAAAGAATATATTGAGTCCTTTCGGAATTGTTGCTAAAAAGTATTCAGGAGATGGAAATAAAGAGATTTCAACCAAAAATGAATTAAACGAGGTTTATATAGAGAATGAACGGTTCAGTAAGCGTAACAAGGAGATGAGCCGTGAGATAGAGGATCTTCAGGACGAAAACAGAAAACTCAGAAAGTCAATAGATGAAAAACATGATGATCAAGATGATTTGGAAAGTGATTTGAATAAAATTAAAAGAGAAACAAAACAACTCCAGATTCAGAATGATAAACTTTCACAAGACCTCAAGGAATATAAAGCAGCATGTGAAGGATATGAGTTAGAAATAGCTAGGCTTAAAAACAAATAAGATCTTATGGAAATAGTTACGTTAATTTATATAGTGTTTGCAATCGCATTTGGTGCAATTGTTATGTATTTTATTCTTAGAAATAAGAAATCTGAAATAACAGATAAAACAGAAGACTCCATCCAGTCTTTTGCTGAAAACAAGTTAGCTGAAGAATATGAACAAAAAGTTCAGGATTATGAGAATCAGATTTCAAATTTAGATAAACAGCTCAAAGAAGTATTAAACAAAAGCACAGATGAATTAGTCAAGCTCCAATTAGTTGAGAATGAATATCTAAAAAACGAAATAAAGGATCGTGAAGTTGACCTTGCTATTGAGAAAAACAACCTTTTATCCGAAAACAATGAATTGCAGAATAAAATAAGCAACTATGACAGTAAGATAAAAGGCTTGGAGGAAGACATAGAAGACTATGAGGATGACATAGCTTCTGAAAAAAGGAAACTGACTGAAAAAAACATCGAAAATGAAGAACTTCAAGATACAATAAGAAAATACACAATCACTAATCGTGAACTTAATGAAGAAATAAAGGAGATTAAGTTTGAATTAAAAGAAAAAACAGAGGAAAATAATCTAAAATCTAATTCTCTTAATTTTATAGAAGAGATTCTTTCAGCAGAGGAGCTAAAAAAAGAAGAGATAGCCGAGTATGAACCCATAGACAATATGGTTGAGTATATTGAAAAACTGAGAGATAGACTCACTGTTGATCGTCAGATACTAAAAAGATGGTCAATTACTCAGAAAAAACACTGGCTAAAAAATAAAATAACAATTGCTTTTGTGGGTGAGTTTTCTGCAGGAAAGACTTCGATAGTCAATCGTATTTTATCTCAAGATGATCCGAATGTACCCTTGCTTCCTGTTAATACAAAACCAACAACAGCTATTCCTACTTATATTTCAAGAGGTGTAAGTACTCAATATCGGTTTGTTTCTCCCGACCATGTTCTAAAGGATATTTCAGAGAAAATATTTATGCAAGTAAGCAAAGAAGTTTTGGATCAAATAAAAGGTGCTACGAATTTGATCTCTCATTTTGTAATGAGTTATAAAAATGACAACTTACAAAACTTAAGTATGTTAGATACACCAGGGTTTAACTCTAATGATAAAAAAGATGCTGAGCGAACTATAGCTGTTATTAATGAATGTGATGCTCTATTTTGGGTAATGGATGTTAATTCAGGTGCAATAAATAAGAGCTCTATAGATTTAATCCGTAATCACTTGCAAAAACCATTGTATGTTGTAATAAATAAAGTTGATACAAAAGCTACCTCAGAAGTGCAAAAGGTTGAGCAACTTATGCGAGCAACTTTTAAAAATGCAGGAATTCCAGTGAAAGAATTTATTCATTTCTCAGCAAAAGCAGATCTTTATGGCATAATGAAGCCCATATTATCAGTCAAAAACAATAATGGGCAAGACTTTTTCTTGGAAAATATATCTAGTCAATTAGAACAGTTGGAAAAACAAAATGAATTGCTTGTGGAAAACGCTAAATATGAAAAAGATAAAGAAATTTCCAAAGTTCATAAACTTACGGATGAACTTGTTTCTGTATTACAAGATTTACAGCAAAATTGTGAGAAAGCAGCATCTATACCTAAATGGACAGAGCATGTATTTAAAAAGGATAGATATGAGATGACTGTGGAGGAGGGTAGTAAATTAGGTGAAATTCTTACATTTATATATGAAACTCAAGTAAACGATATTACAAACATATATAATGAACAGTTAGATAGTGTAAGTAAGGCGCAAGAATCTATTGAAATATATTACAACAATCTAGAATCTTTGAGCAAAATAAATGATTTCCAAAAGAATTTCACAAAACTAAAACAACCATTAATCTAAAAAAAATGAATAAAAATATTTTTGAAGAACTACAAGAGAAAAAACAAGCTCTTGTAGTATTGGCGAAAAAAGCCGCAGATTTTGAATGGATTAATTCTGTAAGACAAAAAGAGATTTTAGATAATATAGACAATGATGTCTTAACAATAGGCGTTATTGGACAAATGAAATGTGGAAAATCTACTTTTATTAATTCATTTATATTTGGGGATGATATTCTACCTGCTGCTACGACTCCAATGACAGCAGCGCTTTCAGTAATCACTTATGGTGAAAGTGAAAAGATTGTTGCGGAATTTTATAGTAATAATGAGTGGGAAGAACAGAAATTAATGGCTTCACATTCACTCGATGAAGCAGGTGGGGATCTTTTAAAAGAATCTAAGATTAAAGCAGCTAAGGAATTTGTAGAAAAATCTAAAGACCTTGGATCTTCAATCAACAGTTATCTTGGTACTCAAAAAGAAGATGCTATTGAAAAGCTCATCGATTATGTGGGTGCTGATGGAAAATATACTCCCATAACAAAGTCTGTTACTATATATTCCACTGAAGAATACTTGAAAGGAGTAAAAATTGTTGATACCCCAGGTTTTAATGACCCTGTAGTTTCAAGAGAAGAACGAACCAAAGATTTTTTGAGAAATGCAGATGTAGTATTGTTGATGCTCTACGCAGGGCGTCCTTTTGATGCAACTGACAGAGAAATATTGTTTAAAAATGTGAGAGAATGTGGAACTGGAAAAGTTATTGTTGCAATCAATAAATATGATATTCCGTATGAAAATGGTGATTCAATTGATGACATTAAAGAATATGTGACTAGTGAAATTCAAAAAGCAAGTAGAGAAAGTGGTGATAGCACAATGACGGATATTCTACACAATTTAGACCCTATACCTTTGTCCGCCGAGATGGCATTACTTTCTCAATTACCGATGAGTAAAATCGCAAAGGATGAAGCATATCAACATGCTTGGAAGCGTTCATGTGATATTTTCGGAATCAGCAACCAATCACATATGCGTGAGGAAAGTCGTATTGAAAATTTAACCTCGGCCGTCAAAAAGTTGATTGAAACAGAAAAAGAAGAAATCATCTTTAAAAAGTCTTTAAATGTAATAGATGCAGCAGGGAATAAAAAGAAAGCTGATATCGATAAGATAATTTTCACTTCTAAAGGTTTATTTGACAATTTAAGTATCCCCGATGATGAATTAATCGAAAAGAAAGAAAAGCTCGACAGGGCAGATCGCAGGTTACGAAGAAAATTCGACTTATTAGAAGGTGACCTAAATTTAGTATTTAGTGAAATGATCTGGAAGGGCACTATAGAACTTGAAGATGATGTTAGTAAGGCTTGTAGTGATATGAAAAAAGAGCTTGATGATTGGAAGACCTTTTCAAAAGATAAAAAACTAAAGACAAAACTAGAACGAATAGAACGGAGGCTGATTAAAGAGACCATTAAACGTCGAGTAAGGAATCTTAATGACGAAACGAAACGAAAAGTCAAGAGTACTGTTGATGGATTTTTTAGAGAAACTATGGATATACTTAGGAAATTCAGCCCCGATTTAGATTATAGGGATGTAATTAAGGGAATAACTCAGAAAATAGATCTTAATATTGATAAGAGTGTATTCTCTATAGAAAATACAGATAAAGAAAATCCGTTTGGATGGATTGATGTTGCCTATGTATTAACTACAGTTGCAGGTGGTGCAATTGGTGCAGCTGCTCTATGTGGTGCTGAGACACTTATTACTGGATATACTCATAATAAAAAGAAACAAACATTTGAAGAAGAAATAAATGCACGTAATGACAACTTTAATCCAAAACCTTATTTAGAAATCATTAATAACCATCGTGATAAAATTCTTAAAGATATTAATGAGTCTCTTATGATTGAATTAATTAATCCAATGAAAGGGCAGATAGATGAGATCCTTTCTGAAACAACTGATAAAGAAGCAAAGAAACGAAAAGCTCAAAATGATTTGGAAGCAGCAAAAAAAGAGATGGAGATTATTGTATCTCAAATTGAAGAAATTAATGCTATGCGTAGATTAATTTGAAAAGAGTATTAGCAATATAAAGGAGACTATTAATCCCCGTTCCCCGTAGCGTGTCTAAAATGTAGTATTATTATTTGATATTTCTCTTTCTCATTGATTCACCTTTGAGTTCAAATCGATGAGCTGAAGCTGACAATCTGTCCATAATTGCATCAGCAATTGTTGATTCGTTGATATACTCGTACCAACTTCCGACAGGAAGTTGGGAGGTTATTATGGTTGATTTTTTTCCATATCTATCTTCAAGGATTTGCAATAATACCAATCGAGCGGTTGCATCCAAGGGTTGTAAACCGAAGTCGTCCAGTATGAGTAGTTGCGTTTTTTCTATTTGTGCATAAAATTTGAGTAACGAAC
>JBBRVK010000056.1:0-4359 GCA_038247045.1 Minisyncoccia bacterium
AGGAGTGAAATTAATTAAAGTTTTTGAATGGTCCAACACCTGATCCCGTTTCCCTCGTCCGAGGACCTTTGAAAATTTTGAATTAATTTTACTACTACTTTTATGGAACAACCATGGATTACCAAAAATTCCCCGACCAATCATAATTCCATCGCAACCAGTTTCAAGAGCTAATTGCCTTCCATGAGTAACACTTTGAACATCACCATTACCAATTATCAAAGTCTTAACTCCCATTTTATTTCTAATATCAACGACTTCTTTAATATGTTCCCATCTAGCAGGAACAAGAGACATCTCCTTACGAGTTCGAGCATGAACCGTCAAAGCATCAATATTTTGATTAAGTAGAAACGGAATCCATTCCTTAATTTGATTTTTATTATAACCAATACGAGTTTTAACAGAAATAGAAATATTTTTTTTCTTGGAATCATTTATTCCATCTTTCACTGCCTGAATAATTTCCCCAGCTTTCAACATATCTTTAATCATCGCAGCTCCTGAACCCTGCTTCTCAATCGATTTATCAGGACAACCCATATTAATATCAATTCCATCAAAACCTAATAGTGCACACATTTTAGATGCTTCTCGCATTTTAATTGGATTTGAAGAAAATAATTGAACAACAATAGGCTTTTCTTCTTTTGTAAAAAGTAAATCGTATTTTAAAGCATTTACACCCTTACTTGCTAGCCCATCAGCTGAAACAAATTCAGTCCATAAAACATCTGGCTTGCCATACTTAGTAATGATACCTCGAAAAGCAGCATCAGTGACATCTGCCATCGGTGCTAGTGCAAAAAATGGTTTTGGTAATTTATCCCAGAATATTTTCATTTAATTTATTGAAACTTATATAAAACCTTGTTTTTAAACCTTAAATCAATATAAGAAAGTTTATCATACTTTGAATTAATCTCATTTGCAAATTCTTTTTTACTCATAGCTGTTGAGAAATTATCAAGAATAACGACTAAATCATTATCTTCCTTAAAGAGTATTTTTGGATTTGAATTATTCCCTGATAATTTCAAATAGAGTGAATAAGTCCCATCGTTTGTAATAACTAGATAAGAAGGCTGAAAACCTAGAGAAGTGACACCATCTACAAATCTCATTAATTGATGGAAACGTTCTGGAGAAAATACTTGATTCCCTAGTGGGCCTGCTACGTCTCCATTTATATTTGTGTAATATTTAAAATATACATCTCCTGAATAGTAAGGGGCCTTGTCAAAAATATAGCCGTTATTATTGACAAAATAACAATTCTCTCCAATCTCTTCTTTTCTCTCGGGTAAAGCAAGTCCACAATATAAATAAGAACCCGCCCTTTCAACGATAACAACATTTATCGTATGTATCCCCTCACGTTTAACTGACAAACTTTCGATTCGTGGAAAATTAATTAGTAAATCTTTATAGATACTATTGTGGGGATAAATTATAAAATTTGAACGAGAAAAAAGATTTAAATATTTACCATTTAATTTTTCATTGACATAGTTTTCAACAAGAGGAGCATCAATAATACTATTTCCACTAACAATGACTCTACTAATTATAAAACTAGGGTGTGAAGAAAAATAAGAAAGACCTCCAGTAATGGAAATAAATAAAACAAAAGAGAGTATCATAAGTCGCAATCTTTTAACTCGACGATTGTGCTTAATTTGAGCTATTCGAGGTGATGTTGGAATATCTCTCATAAATAAAACTATGAAATGATATCTTTACCAAAATATTTTTGCAGGACTTCAGGAACTTTTATTGTACCATCTGCTTGTTGAAAATTTTCTACCATAGAAACCAATATTCGAGGGGTTGGTATTGCGGTACAGTTTAATGAATGAGCATAATGCATCTTACCTTCACTATCTCGATAACGAATATTAAATCTTCTTGTTTGAAAATCATGGAAATATGAAGCAGAAGATATTTCTCTGTATTTACCTTCTTTGGGAATCCAAAGCTCTATATCATATTTTTTAACTTGACCTTGCCCTAAGTCCCCTCCACAATTAAGGACGGTACGATAAGGAATATTTAATGATTCAATAAATTCTTCTGTGTTGCGATTAAGTTCTTCGTGCAGTTTAACAGATTCAGTGTGACTTGCTTCACATAAAATTACTTGTTCAAGTTTATAAAATTCATGAACGCGAATCAAACCTTTTACATCCTTACTGTGACTTCCTGCTTCACGACGAAAACATGGAGAAAATCCAAGATATTTAATTGGAAAATTATTTGCATCTAATATCTCATCTGCATGCATTCCCATAAGAGGCACTTCGGCTGTTCCAGCAAGAGCATCACCATCTTGAGTCATATAATAATCTTCAACATCTCCAGGTAAATGCCCGGTTCCATATAGATTTTGTTTACGAACAATAACAGGAGGCAAAATAGGAGTAAAACCACGCTTTCCAAAAAATTCTAATGCATAATTCCAAATAGCAAAAGATAATATTGCTCCTGCTCCCGTAAGATAATATCCACGAAAACCATGGACCTTACTTCCCCTTTCAAAATCTACCATCTTTAAGTTTGTCATCAAATCTAAATGGTCCTTAGGTTCAAAATCAAAATTTGTTATTTCTCCCCATTTTTTTATTTCTTGGTTTTCTTCATCTGAATCACCATCAGGTACAGACATATCTGGGATATTTGGAACTTGTAACATAAGAGATTGCCATTCTGTCATCACAGACTTAAGATCTTCTTCTTTTTTAATCAAATCTTCTTTAACTAAACGCATCTCATTAATCATCTGACCTCTGATAGCAGGGTCTTTCTCTACAGAAATAGAATTATTCATTTTATTCTGCTCACCTCTCAATCCTTCAACAGAAGTAAGCATTGCAATTCTTTTTTCATCGGCAATTAGTAACGTTTCGACATCAAAGGAGCTATGCTTTTTTTCTGCGGCCATTTTAACCAAATCCTTATTTTCACGAATGAATTTAATATCTAACATAATATATGTAGTATATAAAAAAATGATATAATATACAAATATAAACATATGGAAGAAACATACAGACTAAAACCTGAACAGTTTCCAAAAAGTTTACTTGAAATTCCTCAAGTACCCAAAATGCTTTATGTTCGTGGAAAACTGCCACAAGAAGACCTTATTTATCTTGCTGTTGTTGGATCTAGAAAATATACTTCCTATGGTAAAGATATTTGTGAAAAATTAATTAAGGGATTAAAAGGATATCCGATTGTTATTGTATCAGGACTAGCCATTGGAATTGATAGTATCGCACACAGAGCTGCTCTTGATACTGGGTTAATAACAATTTCTTTTCCAGGATCTGGATTAGATAATTCTGTTATATATCCTCGAACAAACATTCGACTAGCACAGGAAATCATTGATAAAGGAGGTTGTTTGATTTCAGAAATGGAACCTCAAGAAAGAGCAACTATTTATTCTTTTCCACAAAGGAATCGTTTGATGGCTGGAATTTCAAAAGCCGTTCTCATAATAGAAGCCGAAGAAAAATCTGGAACTCTTATAACAGCTCGAATGGCCCTCGATTATAATCGAGACGTATTAGCTGTCCCTGGTTCTGTTTTCTCTCAAAACTCAAAGGGGGCGAATAGATTAATCCATCAAGGTGCGACTCCTATTACAACTAGCGAGGAACTTCTTGAAGCACTAGGATTTGAGATAGAAAGAGAAGAAAAAAATGATAAAGAAAAATACTTTGATTGTGGAAAGGATGAAATAAAAATAATTGAACTATTACGTGAGCCAATGGAGCGTGATGATTTAATCCGAGAGTCGGGTCTCCCAATAGGAGAAGCTAACGCTCTCCTTTCCATAATGGAAATCAAAGAATTAATTAAAGAAGAATTGGGAGAGATAAGGAAAATCTAATTCATATTTGCAAAAAAATATGTTTTCATGTAATACTTATCTGTAATGAAACTATTAATTGTTGAATCACCTTCAAAAGCAAAGACCATTGAAAAGTATTTAGATGGGGCTTTTACAGTGCGCGCATCTATAGGACACATACGAGATTTACCAAAATCAAATAAAGATGCCATCGATATACCAGCTGGCTTTGTTCCTAAGTATGAAATATCTAAAGGTAAAGATAAAGTGGTCAACGAATTAAGATCTCTAGCGGAGAAAGCAACAGAAATAATGCTCGCGACCGACCCGGACCGTGAAGGAGAAGCTATCTCTTGGCATTTAAAAGAATTACTCGATGAAGATAAAAAAGTTAAAGCTCCAATAAAAAGAGTTACATTTCATGAAATCACAAAAGAAGCTGTTATTGAAGCTCTTAAAAAACCTCGTGATATTGATTTAGATTTAGTTAAAGCACAAGA
>JBBRVK010000057.1:0-4353 GCA_038247045.1 Minisyncoccia bacterium
GCCGAAGTGGGGGAAATAGAATTACGTCCGCCCCGGCTAACTGCTGCTGAATAAAGATAAAATGTTGATGACATATTCTAAAGCTAAATTACTAACGTCAAGCTGGATATGAAGCCAAATTGAAAAACAAAAAGTTGAAACACGGCTTCCGTCTGCCCCCATTTTGGCAAACCCAATGTTACCTGCATAGCCTTCTGTCACGCCCTACCAGATATTTTGTTTTACTTAGAATGTGGCACAAAGCGATTAACCATTTTTGATTTTACTTAATAATTTTTTTAGATTTTCTTTAGGAAAAGTAAACTTTGGGCTTACAATTTTAGCTCTTTCATCCGCTTCTCTATACAAGGCTATAGCTTCATTATATGCTTCTTTGTCTTTTATTTTTAATTCTACTTGTACTTCTATTAGTAAGGCTAAGTCATTCAGGAATTTTGGATGTCTATGATAATACTCGGTTTTAGAACTATCTCCAACTTTTATCGCCTCCCTATATTCATCTTCGGCTTTGGGTAACTCCTGCATAATATCTTTCAAAAAAGTAGCATAGTAATTATGGGTAAAAGCATCTGTTGTATTAAGTTCAATACTATATTTATAAAGGTCTTCAATTTCCTTAAAGTTTATATCATCCTGCATATTGTCATAACGCTTTTTTAAAGCACCAGCAAGCATCCTATAATAAAAGGCTTTAATTGAAGTATCCGATATTGAATCAAATTCAAGCTTCATTCTAATAAGCTCACTGTAATCTGCGGATATATTATCTTGTTGATGCGTTAATAACTCATACAAATTAACTTTTGATGATGTAGATGTATTTAAAAGTAGAGAACGCATATGAACAAGCTTGGGTCTTAACTTTCTCATTATGAACTTATCAATTTCCTCATTATCGGAAACTTTTAATTGTTTTATCTCAGAAAGCACAGAAAAATACTGTTCACACTTTTCCTTTATTTTTTTGTCTTTTGAGTTTTTTAATCTTTTATAAAGGGGTTCAGCTTTTAGAAAATTATCATACTCGTTATAGCTTAATATTTCTGCGGCTTCAAGTCGCTTTTCATCGGTACTGGCAAAGTCAAAAGCGATTAGTGCAAACTCTGTTGATTTGTTCCATTTTTGTGAATCTTGGTATGAGTATGCTAACATTCTGTATGCAAATCCGCTTTTCTCAATTTTTAATAATTCCAAAAATGCACTTATTGCATTGTCATGTTTTAATGCTGCTTTTTCAAATAATCCTAATGAAGAATAAAATGCTGCTCTAAAAACTCTATTCCGTAAAAATGAATCTTTAAACGTTTCATAGAAAGCTCTGATTGAATCCGCATCGTAATTAAATATTTCTAATAATTTAAAGTGGATATTTTTTGTTTTAAAAAAATCTATCAAGAGGTTTACGTACTCTTCATTATTTGCATCCTTGATGTACTCTGGATTTAATACCTTTTTAAGTGTTTTAAGAATTAGGACATTGTTATTTTCATAGTTATTGTCAAAGATTTTATTAGCAATAAATTCATGCCGGGGATAGTGAATGCCATTTTTAGGAACAATTAAACCAAAACAGTATTTATTTAGATTTTGTGAGCCATCAAACCATTCTTTCCCTAATGCCTGAAATATTAATTCATCATCAATTGGGAACCCGATTTTACTAAATAGGCAAATAATCAAATATGCGTTAAATGAAAAATTGTCAACAGTTTCAAGAGCCTTAGTTTCTTCAACTATAATTTCTGGAAATCTTTTTCCTCTTCTGATTTGCATTAATGCCACCAACAAATGTCTTCCAAATCGTTCCTTACATAGTGCCTTTATTTCATCTATTGATAGATTCCTGTAAATTCTTGTAAGCTTATTTTCATTTTCTAATGTTTCAATTTTATTAAGAATAGAATCAATTTCACTATCATCAAGTGGCTTCAAATCTTTAACGGTTCTTAAAAATTCGGGCATGAGATAGCCTTTATGATGAAGATTGTTATAATTAATGCTGTTTTCGGTAAAAATGAATAAAACTTTCTTATCGGGGTAATACTTTATTATATTGTTAAGATTAAGTAAATCATAAGGCGTAATTAAATTGGCAAAGTCGTTAATAAGAAAAACTATTTTTTTGTGAGTGTTTTCTAAAAGACTTTTTATTTCTGTAAAAATATTCTGGAATGATTCGGCTTTTTCATTTTTTGTATCGAGATAGTAAATATTACTTAGCGATTTTGATAAATCGAATGCAAGTCTTTTTAGAATTGTAGTCTTTCCTGTACCACCAACTCCTTTAATGATATAAAATTTCAAAGTCGTTAATCCCTTGATAATATCGAAAACATCTTCTTTAATTCCCCCTGCTTTCTTGTAGTCGCTTCGCTCAAAGTCAAATTCTGCTGCAACGTGAGACCAGTCTGGGGGAAGTCCGTTATAAAATAAATCTGCATTATTAGCCGGCTCTATATCTTTTAACGGCTTTGAAAAAAGGCTGAATGTTTCCTCTCCAACTTTATTGATTAAATCTTCAGTTTTTTCATGAAAAAACTTTGTAAAGTTTTGATTCTTTTTTTCTACTTCTTTTTCAAACTGTCCAAAATTTAGAGGTATGTTAAAGGATGAGTGTATTTCAAATAATGTTGGTCTTTCTGGAGCTTTTTTTAATTGAAAGGCATCTTTAAAATTCTTTAAAGTAGTTTGGGGAATTTTGCTTGAGTTAGTTTTTTTTATGAATTGTCTAAAATTACCTTCTCTTGAAGCCAAAGATGACAAAGTATAAAATCCTTGGGCTTCCAATATTTGCATATTGCTTTCGAGATAATCTAATACATATCTCATATATGCCTTGCTATTTTCCCTGTTTTCAGTCCTACTCATAAGCGTTTTCTACTTGAATTCTTGGAATTGCTGGAATTCCCGGAATAGTTAGTCATTGTAAAGAAAAAGTTTCATAAGATAAGTAGACTTGCAATTGAATCGTTGGCTATAAAACGGAAGAATGCAAAGAAAGGATTTATATGAAGATTAAAAAAATAATTGAAAAAGCCAACACAGTTCTTTGAAATATTGGAC
The DNA here is from genome assembly GCA_038247045.1 of Minisyncoccia bacterium. GTDB lineage: Bacteria > Patescibacteriota > Minisyncoccia > Phycocordibacterales > UBA9973 > UBA8515. The sequence goes on from JBBRVK010000057.1 coordinate 3,064, forward strand.
CAGGTGAAAAATCTCCTTAGCCTGAAGACTCCTATGGAAAACAAAAATCTCATTCTTTTCATTTCAAAAATTTAAAATTATGAACAGATTATTGTTTTGTTGCTGGTTTTTATGGGCTTTTTTACCAATAAAATAAATGCCCAACAAGGATATACTTCTCCTGAACAAGCGTACTGGAACACATTCAATCAACACATGACACCAGTATATAATGGAGCAAGAAGAATTCAGCAGGTCGGCAATGGTGTGATTAAATACGGGTCAAGGGTTCTTCCTCAACGCTATGGTACTCCTTTGCGTCAGTCTTACAATCAAGCTCAAAGATATGTACAGCGTAATGTAACCCTGCCGCAACGCTACTATCCTAACCAATCTGGTTACAGAAGAAGATAAGCAAACACACAAGGGCGGCGCCAGCCGCCCATTTTTTAAATTTTAAATTATTTAGTATGAAAAAGATTTTATCAATTTTATCTATCGCTATCCTGATTATTTCAGGCAACGATGTTAAGGCACAATGTACTTGTCAAGGTTCTAATGGAAATGTGTATTACCAGCAACCTCGTCAACAATATTATGAGCCACAGCAAGTTTATTACCAACAGCCTGTTCAGTATTATTATCCTCAAAATGGTTATTCTAATCAGCAGTATGAAGAACCAGTTTATTATCAGCAGCCTCTTAGTTATGATAGAGGGCAACGGTTTTCAAATACACTTGATAATATTGAACGTGTAGTAAATGTCTTTGGTCAAATTATTGGAGTTTACCAGCAAATCAGAGGAAGTGGAAATGTTCAACAACAATACTACGAACCTCAACAACAGTATTATTCTCCACCTCAACGCTTTTATTAATCTGAAAAGTCAACAAGGCTTTTATAAAGACTGTGTCGTAAAAGACACGGTCTTTTTTTTGAGTATTGGTAATCATTTATTAGGGTCAGGCAATGTCTCTTTGATATGAATACTGTTACAATAGGCTTGCAGGTAACGTTCGGGTATTACTGCAGGCAGGGAATTCATTGCTCGTCAAGCCCTGGAACTAAAGCCAATTGAAAAACTAAAGTACAAGATCACAACAAAAAGCCCATCAGAATTCCGTCCGCCGGAACCGCTGCTGATAGCGAACCCCAGCCGAAGATAGAGGGTAGCTAAGGGCATTGCTGCCCTTTCAGCCCCCTAAGAACCGGACGTGAAAGTTTCCCTTCATCCGGCTCAAGCCCATTTCAAGCCACCTCTTATTCCAGTAACCGGTTTCACCTATGCAATAAATACATAACATGCCTCA
>JBBRVK010000058.1:0-4251 GCA_038247045.1 Minisyncoccia bacterium
AAAAAAGAGCAGATTGAAAGCCTAATGAAATTCATCGATGCCAAATTAAAAGACAACAAAACCCAAATAAAAAGATCGAGATTACAACTAATTAACTGTCAATTATGTTCAGTGGCTTGAACAATACAATATTATTGACAAGTTTTGTCGGAGGGGAGGGTATAATTAGAGTATTATAAATAATCAAACCAAAAAGCGATAAAATATTATGAATATGAACGAGGGAGTAAATAAAAATCAAGAATCACAAGAACTAAATCAAGAAAAAAAATACCTATTAACTTTGAAAGAAAACTAAAAGAATATTTAGAATTTTATAAAAAGAACGGGATAGAAATACCTGAAAATTTTGAAATTAAGATTAATGAATTATGGGAAAAGAAAAAAGAAGAAATTGAGAAAAAAATGAAAGGAAAAGGTTTTAATGAAATATTAATTATTCCTGGATTGACTGATTCAACGGGAAGAACAAGAACAAAATTACCAAATTTTTTAGAAAAAATGAAAATAGAAGATGGTTATTTTAAAACCTCGTACTTTATCTGGTCGCGTATCAAAACCTTTTAATGAAAATGATACAGAAGCTGGTGGATATTCTTCAGGAATACCACTATTGTGCTTGTAAATAGTGCGCAGAACCTTCAAGATGATCCTTCTCTTAAAAAAACCTTAGGAGAAGAATTAAAATATTTAACTAATATTTCATCGGACGATAAGGGATATCCTCTTACTTTGGAAGAATATATAATTTTTCAAAAGAAATATTTTGAAGAAACAGGAAAACATTTAGATGAAAAAAATTTAGTTGTGCTTTCTTCATATATAACTGCAGATAAAGATGGAAATTATTCAGGAAGTCAAATTTGTTCTGGGCGGGATAAAGATACAAATAAATTGGGAATAGAAACTTGTAAAAGAGAAAGACAAGATGAAAAAATTGGGGTAAGAGAATCTTACCATTTTACAGCTTGGTAAAGAAAAATATAAAAATGCTAGGTCTTGCCTAGCAGTTTTATATTTTATATTTATGAATCATTACCTATTTTACGCTATCGCGCGTTTTGGGTAAAGTGGTATAATTTAAAGTATGAGTGTTGAAAGGGAAGTCCTTGAATATTTAGACAAAAAGAAGAAAACTCTTAGATATAAAGGGGTAAGAGTTGGAATTTTTGGCTTGCCGGATTTTAAATATTACAAATATCAAACACTAGCAAACAAGTTATCAATTTTAAAGAAAAAAGGTTTAATCAGTAAAATTCCAAGCGGTGAATGTGTAATAACTACTAAAGGAAAAATATTCTTAGAAAAAGAGCGAGATATTTTAAAAAGATTTGAAACAGATTTAGATAATAATTTGCCAAAGGATCTATTGGTTATTTATGATATAGAAGAAAATAGAAAAAAAGAAAGAGATTGGTTTCGTCGCCATCTTAAAAAGTTTCATTTTACGATGATTCAAAAAAGTGTTTGGGTGGGTCCATCTCCATTACCAAAAGAATTTTCTGACTATTTAAAAGAAATTAAATTAGGGCACAACTTGAAGACGTTTAAACTTGCAAAAGGGTATGACAAAAAATAAATTACCCAGCTTACGCTATCGCGCGTTTTGGGTAAAATAGTTATCGTTGTTTAATTCTTGGAAATTAATTTTATATATAAAATATATATAAAAATTGTACTATAAATGTATAAAAAAACGTTAATGTTTAAAATTGTAAAAATGGGGGTTTTAGGGTAATATGTGGAGATATGAGACAAACACAACTATTTACTAAAACAAAGAAGGAGTCGCCAGCGGATGAGGTTTCTTTAAACGCTGAATTACTTATAAAGGCTGGCTTTATAAATAAAGAGATGGCAGGGGTTTATTCTTATTTACCACTTGGTTTGCGAGTTATTAAAAAGATTGAGGATATTATACGAGAAGAGATGAATGCTATCGGTGGGCAAGAGATGAAAACTTCTGTAATGCAAAATAAAGAAGTTTGGGAAAAGTCTGGTCGCTGGAGTGATGAAGTTGTTGATAATTGGTTTAAGACAACTCTAAAGAATGGAGGAGAAGTTGGCCTGTCTTTTACAAATGAGGAAGCTCATGCAAACATAATGAAACAATATATCAATTCTTATAAAGACTTGCCAGTTTATTCTTATGATTTTAAAGATATATTTAGAAATGAAACTAGAAGTAAATCAGGTATTTTAAGAGGTAGAGAATTTTATTGGAAAGCGTTGTATTCTTTTTCTAAAAATGAGGAAGAACATAATAAATTTTATGAAAAAGCTAAGGAGGCTTATAAAAATATTTTCAAGAGAGTGGGGATTGGACATCTAACTTATTTAACTTTTGCTTCAGGTGGAACTTTTTCTAAGTTTTCTCATGAATTTCAGACTTTAACTTCTGTTGGTGAAGATACTATTTATCTCGATGAAAATAAGGGCATTGCTATAAATAAAGAAGTTTATACTGATGAGGTGCTCGAGAGTCTTGATGTTAAAAAAGAAGAATTGGTTGAAAATAAATCGATAGAAGTCGGTAATATTTTTTCACTAGGTACAAAGTTCTCAGCTCCACTTAATTTAAAATATAAAAATGAAAATGGAGAAGAAATAGAAGTTGTAATGGGTTCTTATGGTATAGGTCTTAGTCGACTTATGGGAACTGTAGTAGAAGTTCTCTCGGACGATAAGGGTATTATCTGGCCAGATAACATTGCTCCATTTAAAGTTCATTTATTAACTCTTGGTAAAGATGAGAATGTAGTAATAAGAGCTGAAGAAATTTATAAAGAATTTATTGAAAAAGGAATTGAAGTGTTATTTGATGATCGCGATGATGTAAGTGCAGGAGAGAAATTCGCTGATTCAGATCTTATCGGTATCCCATATCGTGTGGTAGTATCAAAACGCAGTCTCTCTGATGGTGGATATGAAATAAAAAAACGCATAGAACCAAATGGTAAAATTTTAACAAAAGACGATTTATTTGATTTACTAAAAGCAAACAGTTAACAACTAGCAGTATTTTTATGTTTAAAAAAATTTACAAAATGTTTTCTAACGATATCGGCATAGACCTCGGAACAGCAAATACTCTGGTCTATTTGAAAGGGCACGGTATTGTTATAAACGAACCTTCTGTTGTAGTTGTTAACCAAAAGACAGGTCAAATTGTAGCTGTTGGGTCTGAAGCTAAACAAATGTTAGGACGTACTCCGGGGCACGTTAGGGCCATCAGGCCTATTGTAGATGGAGTTATTTCTGATTTTGAAGTCACAGAAGAAATGCTTTCTTATTTAATTGGTAAAGCCGAAAAAATATCTAAGAAATTTATTCGTCCGCGAGTTGTTGTGGGTGTTCCAACTGGTATAACAAACGTCGAGATTCGAGCTGTCGAGGATGCTGCACGTTCTGCAGGAGCTCGAGAAGTTTATATTATAGAAGAACCGATGGCAGCTGCTATTGGCATTAGACTTGCAGTCAAAGAGGCTGTTGGTTCTGTTATTGTTGATATTGGTGGAGGGACTACTGACGTTGCTGTGATTTCACTTTCTGGTGTTGTTCGTTCTAAAAATTTGAAAATAGCAGGAGACTTGTTAAACACAAATATTATTAATTACATGAAAGATGAATTCAAATTATTGATAGGGGAAAGAACGGCAGAGAATGTAAAGATTGCAATTGGTTCAGTTATTGAAGGTGAGCCAATGGAAGCAGAAGTTCGTGGAAGAGATTTGGTTACAGGATTACCTCGTCAGGTTATTGTAACTGATTCAGATATTCGTGAAGCCATCCTCTCCTCAGTTCTTAGTTTAGTTGATGGTATTAAAGAAGTATTAGAAACAACACCACCTGAAATACTTTCAGATATTATGCATCGAGGTCTTGTTCTTTCTGGTGGAGGAGCCTTAATTAGAGGTTTAGATGTTTTAATTAACAATACAATCAAAATTCCTATTTATATTGCCGAAGATCCACTTACAGCTGTAGCTCGAGGTACCGGAGTGGTTCTAGACGATTTTGAAATTTATCAAGAGGTGTTGTTAAATACAGACGATGCATCAGTTCCGAGATAAAAAACAAATAGAAACAAGAAAAAAACTCATTAAAAATTTTATTTTTTTTGGTATTTTTTTGACATTAGGGGTTTCTGGATTTTTTGCATATTCTCGAGGTATGCTTTATTTTATAGGAAGACCTATTTGGAAAGCAGAAAATTCTATTTCTCAAAACATAGAAAACAATGGTTATGTT
>JBBRVK010000059.1:0-4208 GCA_038247045.1 Minisyncoccia bacterium
CATTGTTCATCATTTCATTCATCATTTCTGTCATGTAAGGTTGATGATGAGCCATTGCAAGAACAATTTCTTTACGCTGATTGTCATCTTTTAAATAATTATCAGCTGTCTGCTTTGAATTGCAGGAAAAAAGTAAAATTACTGTAGCTGCAAATAAGATTGGAAGTATTATAAGTGATTTCATTTTAATTGGTTAAAACACAAAAATAGAGCTTTGAAGTTTAGATTCGTTACACAACTATATAACTAACTTACATAATTCACATAATGGAGATTCTTGAGTACTTCTGCTATGGAAATGTGCGCTGACCAGAAAAAGAAACTAAACAAATGTATTATCCCTGGGTGATCCCTGCTTTTAGCAGTATCTCACCCATCGGCACACCTTCTTTTGTTTTCTGCTTGATGGTTTCATTATATAAAATACTTCCAGTATTTTTCAACATTGTGAACCACGATTTTTTCCAAGCTTTTCCTTTGTTCTTTATTAACATAATCTCGCCAAAAAAATTTCTCTATCTAGGGTAAGATGTTATTCTGACTTATTAGCTCTGATTTGGTTCCAGTTTTTTAATCTGTTTTTTGCTCTGCTTTCTAGGTACTTTTTATTTGCACTCCCTAGCAAAAACCCTATAGGTTTAAATTGCTCTGAGTGGTCAAAGACTACTTTTAATGAAGCAGTGATAGGTAGGGCTAGAATCATTCCAGGTATGCCCCATAACATTGAAAATGCGATGATAGAGACAATAGATACTAATTCGTTTAGTGATACTTTAGAGCCTGTAATTTTAGGTGTGATTATATTTCCTTCCAATAATTGTATAAATCCAAATATTCCAATGACGCCCAAGGCATACCAATAGGAATCCTTTGTGGCTAGCGCTATGAGTGCAGGAAGAATAGAGCCAATGATGATTCCTATATAAGGAATCAAAAGAGAAAAGATTAGGATTACGGCAATAATATAAAAAAGATTTCCCATATTGGCTATTTTGATTCTAAAGCAATATTTATGGAAATATAAATAACAAACATGATTAATACCGCTAGTTCACTCTTGGACTTAGAAGAACCACCTATGACATTGGTAGAAGAGACGTTGTTTTAATTGTTTATGATTCTGAAGATATAATTAAGAAAATTAAGGTGAGAAAACCTTAAAAGATTTTTTACTTAATGCTCACCTTAATATGTCCATGGGAATTAGTAATTCTGATCGTTGCCCGACTTCCAGTCTTGGTTTAGACCTCTGTTTGCTTCATCACTTGGATTTGCCTCAGTATTGGTTCCAGAGTAACGAGTTTTATTATCGTTCTCCTTTTCTTGGTGATTCGTTTCATCCTTATCTTCGGAATCGAAATCAGTTTCATCCTCATCACCATTCATTCTTGCTAAAACAGTATTGTCTTCTCCGTTCTGGTCGTCTTGATTTCTCTTGACGCTGTCGTCGCCATATCGGGATTTTGTCTGCCACTCTCTGTCCTCTTGAGGTACTTCTTCTGGTATATTTATGGTAAAGTCATCTTCACCTTGATCACCGTTCATTCTTTTCAAAACAGTATTATCTTCTCTGTTTCGATCGTCTTGATTTTGATGTCTACCTTGATTTTGCCTTTGATCTGAAGGGTTTATCTGTCCTTGTGGATCTTTTGGATGCTCTGACATTTGAATTTTATTTAAAGGGTTTATAATAAAATGATATAATTATAAATTTTTAATCCATCTCTCGTGTAGAGGAGAAGGTAAAGATTTTTTTTACTAATTTTAATAATGAACTTGCTCAGCTTTTTTTGAATTCCATTCATTTTGGAAATATTTCGCATCTTCTTCATTGCGAGGATTTACACCCATTACTATTTTGCCATCTTTAACACCTGATTCGTAAAGCCTAGCACGATCTTCTGGTATACCAGAACCTACTAAAGCTCCGATAAGTCCACCTGTGACACCGCCAGCTCCGGCTCCGGCAAGTCCTGCTGCAAGAGGTCCTGCGATCAACACACCCAATCCTGGTATCACTATACTTGTACCGATTGCAGCAATAACTCCAACGGCTGCTCCTACCACACCGCCTATTGCCGAGCCAGTTCCGGCACCCTCCATAGCTTTAGTTCCAACTTCCGTCTCGCCTTTAGAAAAATGTTCATTTCTGGTTTCGTCTGACATAACTAGATTGATGTCATCGGTATTGTACCCTCTTTTGTGTAGAATATCATAAGCACTTTCTGTACTCTCACGATCAGAAAACATTCCTGTCAGCATTTTGCTACGTTCTGTGGCCCTATTTTCTTGCATTTCATTTTCCCTTTTCATTATATATTATTTTATTGTTAATTAAGATTTTAAAACTATCATTTGATAAACTTTAGACTCGACTGCTTATTCTTCTTCTCCAGCTGCATCCAAATTTATGGAATTAGAAATCTCAGAAAGCTTTATATCTGCCGATTTCTCTTCATTTAGTGTTTGTTCCAATAAAGATGCCGCCTCATTTTCTCCCAAGATTTTTGCAAAAGAACATAAAGTACCATAAGTTGCGATTTCATAATGCTCTACCTTCTGTCCTGCCGAAATAATTCCAGCATCTCGTACCACACCTGCTTCCGTAGATTCCATAATATCTTCTGCTTCCTTGGTCAAACCATCCATGGCATCACATTTTTTTGCCACAGGCTTTTCTCCAATTGATGAAAATACTTCTTCTAACCTAGTAACGTGCTGTTTCGTTTCTTCTAAATGACTAGTAAGCGCTTCTATTAAATTTACAGAAGTTGCATTTTTTATCATCTTGGGAATGGCTTTTGTCAATGTCTTCTCTGCCCAATAGATATCTTTCAACCCATCAACCATGAGATCTCTAAGTCCTGCGGCCGCGCCTGATTTTGCTTTTACTCCTTTTGGAGCTGATTTTTCCTTAGCGGATTGTGAATTTGAATTTGTCATTTTAACTAAATTTAGTGGTTATTATAAATATGATTATTGAAATTATTTTTTTAAATCTTTTCACATTTTTTCTGGCAAATAATAGATTGGTCAAGATGTTGACGAAGGGAGGGAAGGGTTGATAATGCCCAATTGCGAATATCAGGGTCTTTTGCATCGGTAGAAGCTTCTTCAAATGCGCTAATTGCATCTTTGTGACCGTTCACCATTATATCGGCATATTCTTTATCGAAGCTAGACGCTTTTGTATTCATTAAATTATTATACGTTTCCTTACCATCATCAGTTAGCGTTGTAGGGATGGTAATTTGTTTTGCAGATGCCAACACTTGTAATTCAGCTAATGCCTTTTGGTGTTCGGTAACCATCATCTTTCCTAAATCTTTTACATGGCTTGCTGAACCACGGGTTTGAGCCAATTGACCAAGTTGAATTTCTTCTAGACTTATTTCTGCAGCATTTACCATAAATTCTGCATCTTCTTCTTTTGCATTATTAAATTTTGCATCATTTTGTTCTTCGGCCACTTCTTTAGTATCTTTATTAGTTTTGGCATTATCGCAAGCGGTTATTACCAGCATTAATAAAAGTGGTGTAAAAGAAATAAAGAGTTTGAGCACACTAAATTTTGAAATTTGATTTTGATTTTTCATCTTTAATTTATTTTATTTGTGGTTAAAAAATATAATACAAAAGTACATGGGTTAGCACTGATGAGCGTTACATAAATTACCGATTATTTTATAAGATTATAAGTAAGAACCCTTATTTTATGCTTTCTATCAATCTGTAATTTTAATTTTATTCGAATTCTTTGATGGAAGAATCTCTTCATTCTGAAAATCAGCGTATGCTTTTGTAAATTCTGCACCATAGAATACAATCATCGAGGAATAAGAAGTCCATAAAAGAATAAGTATGAGAGAGCCAGCTGCACCATATCCTGAACCTGGTTGGGCTGTTCCAAAGTATATTCCCAACGCCGTTTTCCCAAGGACAAATAACAATGACGTGAAGAATGCCCCAATCCAAACGAATCTCCATTTTATCTTTGCATCTGGCAAAAATTTAAACATAAGTGCAAATAAAACGGTAATAATTGCAAGGGAAAATATTATATTGAGTATTTGAAATAAAATTAATAATGATACGGACCATTGTTGCGATACCCATGAACCTAATGCAGATAATACAGAAGAAAATACAAGTGAAATTAAGAGTAAGAAACCTATAGAGATTATTAATCCAAAAGAGAAAATTCTGGA
>JBBRVK010000060.1:0-4079 GCA_038247045.1 Minisyncoccia bacterium
CTCTTTCTGCTAGTGTAATCATACGAATCAGACTATTGTGTTTTACTTGTTTTAACAAGTCCTCTTTGTCCTTAAATACTATATCTCTTTGTTTTGTTTGCATGTGTCCTTAGTGTCAATTGTATACTAACCCAGTGCATTAATTGACATTATCATAATAATAGTTTATAATTAAAAAGAATAAACTTAAAAATATATTGCTATGAATAAAAAAGGGCAGTTAGATAATGCAGAAGAGTTTTTAAAACTTTTTCCTGAAAAATTAGGTCTTCACCAAAAAGATATTAAATTAAGGGAAGAATATCAAATACTCAATAAGGGTATTTTTTTTGATTATCTTTCTTCTGTAATTAAAGATGATCTTTTCAAGGCTATTTCAAATATTAAATGTAGTAAATCGAATTTAATACGTGGAAAAGTTAAGGATATTTTTTTATATGAAAGTTCTTTGTTTTTTTTAGAAGCTAAATTAAAAAAAGCTAATAGATGTATTAGTGAAAGATTATTGGTAAATTTTTCTGAAAATCTTTTAAAAATAGAAAATTCACTCCTATCTCTACCGAGTGATGTTTTAAAACAATTAATTACAAAAGTTATTTCTAAAAGTGATATATCTTTGGACTTTTGTAGTGAAAAAGATACTTTTTTTGCGAAGATAAATATCTCAATTAAAGAGTTGGAATTAAGGTTTGAAGAGATGAGTAATTCTTTATCTCTTAAAGAAAGAAGACATGTAAAGAGCGGTATTATCTTTTTAAAAAAGAAAAGAGAGTTAACCCAAGAAAATAGGGTAAGGACAATTTCTACTTACAAAAAAAAGATTACAAATTTGAGAATAGTTCTTTTTAAATAAAGTCAAAGACTAACAATATTTTAAAGCACCTCATTCACAGGGGTGTTTTTTGTTTTTATTATATATTTTTTTTATATTTTAACCCTAGTCACAATACACATTGTATATTAGAAAAATTTACTACAGGGTGCTATACTAAAATAATATGAATTGGGCAACTAAAAGAAAATTACAATATTTAAGCGGTTTGTTGGGTGTTTTTTTAATAATACTTTTTATCATTTTATATCCGGTAATTTTCAAAAAACCAACCTGTTCTGATAATAATAAGAATGGAGATGAAATCGGTGTTGATTGTGGTGGCTCATGTTCTCTTATGTGCAAAGAAAGTACTTCAGATCCTGTTATTCTTTGGAGTCGAGCTTTCCATGTTGTTGGTAGTGTTTACAACCTTGTTGCTTATGTTGAAAATCAAAATAAAAATGCAGGAGTTAGGAATGTCCCATACGAATTTATTGTATATGATGTAAATAATAGGATGATTGGACGCAAAGAGGGTTCAACTTTTATTCCTCCCAATAAACAATTCGCTGTTTTTGAGTCACGCTTTGATGCTGGTCAAGCTGTTGTTAAGAGTGTTTCTTTTGAATTTAAGCAACCTCTTGTTTGGGTAAAAAAAGAACCAACTTTGAATAGTTTACCAATCTATGTTGATAACATAAAAATAGGAGAAGATAAAAACAGTCCGACTTTGTCTGCTCGTATTAAAAATGAATCGATTCAAGAGATACCAAGTTTTGATGTTATTACAATTCTTTATGATGAACAACACAACGCAATTAATGCCTCGAAAACTTACAAAGAAGGATTAGCAAGCAATGATTCTCTTTCTGTTTATTTTACTTGGCCTGAAGCATTTATCACCAACCCTGTAACAAAAGATGTATTAATTTCAATTAATCCATTTAGTGTAACGTATTAATCTATGAAATCTCGTTTTCTTAATATTGATTGGCTCCTTGTTGTTTTTTTGTTACCAGTTCTTTTGGCTGGGCTTATAACAATGAAGTCTTTTACTGAAGCCACTCCATATTTTTCACATCAATTGATATGGATTGGAATTTCTTTTACAGTTTTTTTTGCTCTATCTTGTATAGATTTTAGATTCTTAAAAAGAACAGAAATTTTAGTTGCACTGTTTGGAATTTTTTCTTTTTTATTGCTTTTGTTGTTTATTTTTGGCCATGTTTCTAATGGAGCTCAAAGTTGGTTTTCTTTTGGTGGTTTTTCTTTTCAGCCGTCAGATATGATGAAGTTGGTTGTGATTTTAATGTTAGCAAAATATTTTTCTCGACGGCATGTTGAAATAGATAATTTTAAACATATCTTAATTTCTGGGCTTTATGCATTTATCCCTTTTATACTGGTTTTTTTACAGCCTGACTTTGGAAGTGCGATGATTATTCTTTTCATTTGGATTGGAATGACTCTCGTCTCAGGAATCTCAAAGAAACATTTTTTAATTGTTTTAGGTGTTGGAGCTTTAGCTGTGATATTCCTTTGGATTTTTGTCTTTCAACCATATCAAAAAGATAGAATTTTAAATTTCGTGAATCCATTATCAAATATTCATGGTTCGGGCTATAACGTCTATCAGTCAACGATAGCTGTAGGTAGTGGGCAATTGATGGGGAAGGGTGTCGGCTTTGGGACACAGTCTCGATTGAAATTTTTACCTGAATATCAGACAGATTTTATTTTTGCTGCTTTTGTTGAAGAATGGGGATTTGTTGGTGCGATGCTTTTATTTTTATTATTAGGTTTGATTGTGTGGAGGATACTTCATATTTCACTTCTTGGCGCCACAAATTTTGAGATTCTTTATGGTGTTGGTTTGTCGATTTATTTTATGAGTCATTTTATAATTAATATTGGAATGAATATTGGAATCATGCCAGTTACAGGGATTACTTTGCCATTTATGAGTTACGGCGGTTCCCATTTATTAACTGAATTTACAGGCCTGGGGATTTTAATGGGAATGAATAAATATAGAAGAGTTGCTCATAGGGATGACATGAGGAATGAATTTCTTGGAATTTAAGACTAACTATCTAATCTCATCTACTTCTTTATAAATTCTGTATGCTCGGTTAATGCATCTCTATAATACTACTAATCTATGCCTCGAATATGGTATTATTTAATTAGTTTTAAAAATATAAATATGGATACACAAATTATTGATGGTAGAAAAATGAAAGAAGAGATATTAATTGAGCTTAAAAAAGAAGTTGAAGCGCTTCCTTTTTCTCCTGTATTTTGTGATATTTTAGTTGGAGATGTCGCAGTCTCAGCTCTATATGTCAGGATTAAGGGTAGGGCTGCTGAATCTATCGGTGTTAAGTTTAGGACTGTAAATTTCCCTGAGACTGTAACAACAGAAGAATTAATAGAAGAGATTGAAAATTTAAATAGAGTTCCACACATGTGTGGAATAATTGTTCAACTTCCGCTTCCTGCTCATATTGATACTCAGGTAGTTCTTGATAGTATTTCACCGACTCTTGATGTTGACTGTCTTGGTTCAACAAACAGCGAATCTTTTTATAATAATACTGGGACTGTTGGGTTACCAACAGCCTTGGCTTGCGTAAAGATTCTAGACTCACTAATTCTTGATTTAAAAGAAAAGAAAATTGTGGTTATTGGACGAGGAAAATTAGTTGGTCTGCCTGTTGCTCACATCTTAAATTCTAGGGGTTACAATATCACTGTTGTTCATAGTCAAACAGAAAATTCTGAATCAATAATTTTTGATGCTGATATTATTATTTCAGCTACAGGAAGAGGGAAGTTTATTACAGCTTCTATGGTCAAAGAAGGAGTTGTGATTATTGATGCTGGAACTTCTGAAGAGAATGGCTCTGTTGTTGGTGATATTGATGCCGAATCAGTTAGCACTAAGGCCTCATATTTAACTCCTTCGCCAGGTGGTGTTGGTCCAGTAACAGTGGCGATCCTTTTATCAAATGTTATAAATAAAGCAAAAAGTTTATATGGTAATAAGTAATTCAATTTTTTATTTTATTTATAATTTTTCTCATTATTCCTCTATTGCAAAAATTGCTCTATTTTTATCATACCCGTTTACTTATGGAATACTTTTAATCATTGCTATTTGGGCTATTTTTTTTAGTAATAGGAAAATGTTTAATTTTTCACTTCTTTTTATGTCAGCATTTTTCTCTTGGGTAGTTGCTGGTGTTTTAAAAAATATTTTTCA
>JBBRVK010000061.1:0-4062 GCA_038247045.1 Minisyncoccia bacterium
TGTTTCTGGTGATAAAAATAAAATTCGCCCATGGTTGCAAGATTTTGATATGGGAACTACTTATACCAAGGAATTAGTTCGTGCTCAGATGAAGGCTGTCTATGATAATGGTTTAAAATCTTGGATGTTGTGGGACCCTGCAAATAGATACACACCCTCAGCACTAGAGCTTGAAACTGTTCAATAATTTTGTCATAATAAAACTAATGAAAATAAATTATAAAAATATTGGATATGGAATTGTCTCAATTATTCTTTTGGGAGCTGTTTTTGGAATAGGTCTTTATATGGGTTATTCTCATAGACCAGAAATAGATAAAGTTACAACGGTTATAAATAAAACCCCACAAGGGGAGAATACTGCTGACTTTACCGCATTTTGGAAGGCTTGGAATGTTCTAAAAGAAAAATCAATTTATTCTGATAAAATTACAGACCAGGATCGTGTCTGGGGTGCTGTCTCAGGTCTCGCTTCCTCGTTTGGGGACCCATATACCGTATTCTTTAAACCAGAGGAAAATAAGCTCTTTAAAGATGAAATAAAGGGTTCTTTTAGCGGAATAGGGGCAGAAATAGGGATGAAAGATAGTACTTTAACTGTAATCTCACCACTTAAAAATACTCCGGCTTGGAATGCAGGTCTTAAGGCAGGGGATAAGATTCTTAAGATAGATAAGACTACTGCGACTGATATGTCTATTGATGCTGCTATAAATATACTAAGAGGAGAGAAGGGAACAGAAGTTGTTCTTACTATTCTTCGACCTGGAGAGCGTGAGACTCGCGAGATAAAAATCACTAGAGGAACGATTGATATTCCTACGATTGAAACAGAAAATCGGGCTGATGGAATATTTTTGATTAAGTTTTATAGTTTTTCTGAAAATTCAGATAGATTATTTGCTAATGCTCTTGAAGAATTTTCTAAATCTGGAAATCATAAACTTATTCTTGATCTAAGAGGTAATCCAGGGGGGTATCTAGATGTTGCTGTAAATATTGCTTCATGGTTCTTGGATGAAGGGAAGGTTGTCGTTAGTGAAGATTTTGGGCCTAATAAAAAATCAGAAGTTTATCGCAGCCATGGGCCAAGAGTCTTTAATGATTCCTTACAATTTGTTGTTCTTGTTGATGGTGGTTCTGCTTCTGCTTCTGAAATATTAGCAGGTGCTTTGAAAGAACATGGAGTAGCAACTCTTGTTGGAGAAAAAACTTTTGGAAAAGGATCTGTTCAGGAATTGGTAAGTATTACAGATGATACTTCTTTGAAGGTCACAGTAGCCAAATGGTTAACACCAAATGGTATTTCAATTTCATCTTCTGGACTTGAACCAGATGTTAAAGTTCCACTAACACTAAAAGATTACGATGCCAAAAAAGACCCACAAATGGATAAGGCTGTTGAAATATTAAAAGCTAAACAATAATTAAATATATGAAAGTTATTTTAACTACAGATGTTCCAAAAGTTGGTAATAGATATGATATAAAAGATTTTAAAGAAGGTTATGCTCAAAATGTTTTAATTTCTAAAGGATTAGCCATTCTTGCCACTCCAGGAGCACTTGCAAATCTTGCAAGCAAAAAGGCTCAGATGGAAAAAAAGAGAGATGACGAGATAAAGGTTTTTGAGTCTTTAATTTCTTCTATTAACAATATAAAAATAAACATCAAAGTTAAGGCAAATGAAAAGGGGCATTTATTTAAAGCAATCAGTCATCGTGATGTTGCTACTGCAATTAAAGAGATAACAGGAATAGAAATTGAAGAAAGTGCTATTGTTATTGATAATATAAAAGAATTAGGAACTCATAGTGTAATAATTAAAAAGGGGAATAAGAGTGGAAAATGTGAAATAGTTGTAGAAAAAGATTAATATAAAAAACCCTGACAATCTTGTCAGGGTTTTTTATATTTATTCTATTACGTGAACTACTTTTTTAACAGATGATGTACGGTTAAAGTTAACCTTTCTTTTTGATCCGAATTTGATTGTTCCAGGCTTAAGAGCATATAGAGTATGATCTTTACCTAGTCCTACGTTTGTACCAGGGAGAATTTTAGTACCTCTTTGACGAATGATTATTGATCCTGCTTTTGCTTTCTCTCCAGCGTAAAGTTTTGTACCTAGGTACTTTGGATTAGAATCTGTTAAGTTTTTGGCCGAACCTCCGGCTTTTCTATGTGCCATATTTTTTAAAGCTAATAGTTCCCGCCGAGTAAGGGTATAGGCAAACTACCTGCAAATGATTTATAATTAAACTTATATGAGTATAGATGATTTTTTAGATAAAATCAAGGGTAAATCAGGTATTGACAGTTCTACTTTTGTATGTCTTTGTATAATAGTCCTAGTAGGAGTAAGTTCTTTTGGACTGGGGCGTCTTTCTATAATCTCTAGTGAGGATAGAGGAGGTGTGATAATTAAAAGTGACCAGATTTTAAATTTACAAAAAGAAGAAATAAAGAACATAAAAGAATTAGGGAATACAAATAATAATATTTCAACCAAAGAAAGAATGTATGTCGCTTCAAAAAATGGTAAACTATATTATAGCATTGGGTGTTCCGGTGCTAAAAGAATTTCGCCAGCAAATGAATTGTGGTTTGCTTCATCTCTTGAAGCAGAAAAGGCTGGGTATACATTATCTTCATCTTGTAAATAATTAATTAAATGAAAATATTCAATCAAATTTTTATTGTAGTCATTTTTATTTTCCTCATATTTTTGGTTAAAAATGATTATAAATCAATATATTCGAAATCTATCTCGTATCTTAAGAGCGAGGTAGACAAGAGTTCTACTTTTAAAGAAGGAGTAGCTAGTGTTTTAAATAATGTAAATCAAAGTTCAAATTTTAATTTAAATAAAAATAAGGTTGAAACTCCTGGTGCTCTTGTTGTTTCAAATAATTTTTTAACAAATGATATTAAAGATATAAAACTATCAAGTAAAAATGTGATAGATATTACTAATAATTATAGAGCTATAAACGGTAAGCTTTCTCCACTTGTTGAAAATTCTAAATTAAATTTTTCTGCAGAAAAAAAATTACAAGATATGTTTATGAAGCAATATTTTGAACATGTTTCTCCTGATGGAATTGGGGTGGGTGATTTAGGTAATCAGATAGCTTATGAATATATAATAATCGGAGAGAATTTAGCCTTGGGTAACTTTAAGGATGATCAGGCCCTAGTTGATGCATGGATGGCTAGTCCTGGGCATAGAGCTAATATTTTAAATAAGGGCTACAAAGATATTGGAGTTGCTGTAGGAAAAGGTATTTATAATGGCAAAAGCATCTGGATGGCAGTTCAACATTTTGGACTGCCTAAAAGTTTTTGTCCTACCATTGATGAAGTTTTGCGTGGGATAATAGATCTTGATCAAAAACAAATAAAAGAGATGGAATCTAATATGGCCACAAGAAGAGCTAAAATCGACAGTGGGGCAGTATATGAAGGATTGACGACTTCTGACCAAATTGAAAAATATAATTCTTTAATTTTGGATTATAATAAAAATATTTTAAATATAAAAGAAAAAATAATTAAATACAATGAAGAAGTTCGTTCTTTTAACTCATGTGTCCAAGAAGTAAGCAAATAATTTAAAGAACAAGGGTTAAAAAAAGGGGGGGGTAAGTGTTTAGAAATCTCCTTATGGTCCTTAGCTTTGTTTATATGATAGTGTCGCACAATATACCTTTTGCGACACTGAATCTTAAAAATCCTTTTAATACATATGGAGTTGTTTTTATTTTCAAATTATTATTAATATATTATGTCTCTTTTCTAATTAATCATAATTCTTATATTAATTTGTAATATAGATACTCCCCGCCCATCTCTTTTTAAATAGTCTTGTTTTTTTATTTATTTAAAATATAAATATTTAATCAATTTTTTGTATATAAATGTTTTAGGTATGGACATATGGCGGTTTAATTAATTTGTAATTAGCCAAATATTCATTTGGCGTTTTTCCATTTAAACCACAATGTTCAAGGTCATTGTAATATATATTCCATCTTTTCAATTTAATTTGCAAGTCTTTAA
>JBBRVK010000062.1:0-3854 GCA_038247045.1 Minisyncoccia bacterium
GCCCAACATACAAGAGAAGGGATGAACTTGATTTTATTCAGTTCGTCTCTTTTCAAATTATTTTATAAGGAGTATAAATAAAACAAAAATACTTTTACCTACATATTGACTTTTTACATAACGGCGTTGAGGCGCTGGTTAGGTTTACGTATAACTATTTGTAATCCATTCCTTAAGTTCATATGCTATTTTGCATAGTTCCGGAAATATCAAAAGGGAAGAATGAACTTGCTCTGATGTAACCGGTTCAATTGAATTAGGATGTCCAGCATCATTTCTCCCAACTCGTATTTGTTGTGTAAAGGTTGGATAATAAACCTCATAGTTATCTTTAAGTCTCGCTGGCATATTTATTTTTTTATTATCAAGCAAATTTTTCATGGAATCAAAAATTGTTTTTATTCTCCAGTCTTTAAGTTTCGATGGTGGGGAAATTCCTAATGTATCTATTTTGGAAATAAGAGCATCCCTTAATTCTAAAATAATACTTTCTGATGCTGCGCCTACCATAATAGCAGCAGCTTTATAACAATTGTTGTTAAATGTTTTTAGACTTTCTTCAATATATGATTTTGCTATTTGATTAAGGTTTTGAATATTCGATAAATTAGATAAATATCCATCTGAGTTAAAGGGGTCAACGCTTAAATGTTTTAATAAATCTCTTCCATTAGAAGTAACGTGACAAAATGGTGGGTTCGTATTATTTAAATCATAGCCCCAAGCTAGGTATCCGGTACGAAATAAGTCTGCCCAAACAGTTAATAGCATTTGTTCTTTTTCAACGTTACGGCTTATGCCTAAATTATTAGCAGTCTGTTGTAAAATGGATCCTTGCTGAAATTGACCGGGACCACCTTTTTGGAATCCCTCTATAACTTCCAAAAGAGCTGTTTTTATTGACTGTCCATCAAGTAGCTGACTCATTTATTATTTCCTATAGTAGTGAACCTAACTATAACTTATACTGCACTGAATAGTTAATTAAAGAACATAAATATGCGTGCAGTTGCATATCTACATTCCAATTGTTCTGTTTTCTATTGATTATTGCACTATCTAAAAATATACTGTGCATATCTATAATCCCTTTACTTTTTAATCTAAAGGACTTTTTACTCCAAGTCCTCTATTCAATACATGCGTGTAAATCATTGTTGTTTTTACCGACTGATGTCCCAACAATTCCTGTATTGTCCTTATATCATACCCGTTTTCCAAAAGATGAGTAGCAAAAGAATGACGAAAAGTATGGGGACTTCCGGGTTTTATTACACCAGCTTTTTTAATGGCATCCTTAACCGCGCGCTGTATTGTGCTCTCGTGCAAATGTAATCTATAATTAATCTTTTCTATTTTATCCCAACTATAAACATCAGATGGAAAAGCATATTGCCATCCAAATTCTTTATTGGCATTAGTATATTTTTTAGCAAGTGCATAAGGCAATATTGTTGCTCCTTTGCCGTTTGCTAAATCTTTCTTATGCTGCTTAAAAACTTCGTTCAAATGTTTTTTTAATTCTGGAATAATTGAAGCAGGTAAAACTGTGTGCCTATCTTTTTCCCCCTTTCCATCCCTTACAACTATCTGCTGATAATCAAAATCGATATCTTTAATTCTTAATCTTAGTGCCTATGAAAGTCTTAACCCGCCGCCGTAAAGCAATGAAACAACTAACTTTGGGGTTCCACTTAAAAATTCAAAAATTTTAAGCGTTTCCTTTTTTGAAAATACAACCGGTAAACTTTTTTTTCTTGCTGATTTTTTTATATCATTAATCCATCCAACATCCTTCTTCAGAATATTTTTATAAAGATATAAAATCCCTTGCAATGCCTGGTTTTGGGTTGATGATGAAACGTTTCTTTCTGTAGTAAGATAATTAAGGAATTTCTGAATTTCTTCTTTCCCTAATTTTTCAGGATGAGTTTTATTGTTGAAAATAATGAATTGCTTTATCCAGCTGGTGTAGGCTTCTTCGGTTTTTTTACTGTAATGCTTTACACGTATATTAGTTCTTACCTGATCGAGCAGCTTTGGTTCTTCAGGAGCTCTAATTAGAGTTAGTTTCTTTAAAGAAGTATTTGAAATACCACCTTGCAAAATATCTCCGTAATTATAACTACAAACTAAATAATAAGTTCTCTATCTTCAAGCCAAAGGGAGAAATCTTTTTATGAGAATAAATTATTGATTAAGATTTTGTAACCAAAACCTTATCAACCCGGTTTCCATCCATATCCACAACCTCAAACGTAAAAGATTCATATTCAAACTTATCGCCAGTCTTAGGGATACGGTTAAGTTTGTACATAACAAAACCGCCGAGCGTAGAAAAATTTTCTTCTTCTTCAAATGAAATATTAAGATGGTCCTTCAACTCATCCATTAAAATACTTCCCTCAATAAGCATAGATCCATCTTCTCTTTTAAATATATTAACTTCTTCAACTTCGTGGATGTCCGGTAAGTCTCCAAAAATATTTTCAATTAAATCGTGCAGAGTAATTATTCCTTCAAACGAACCGTATTCATCTATAACTACAGCAATATAGGTTTTTGTATCCCGAAACTTTTCAAAAATCCTTATGCCGGTAAGATTATCTGGTATATATAATGGTTGAGTTAATATATCCTTAAGGATAAAGTTACTCTGAATATTTATTTTATGAAAAAAATCTTTTATGGTAAAAACACCGATTATGTTATCACGGGTTTCATCACAAACCGGATATCTTGAAAAAGTATTATCAAATACCTGCTGCTTTATTTTTTCAATGGTATCATTAATATTAATTAACACAACATCCTGTCTGTTTGTCATTATATCATAAGCTTTTCTATCACCAAACCGGAATATCCTTTTTAATAATTCTGATTCCCGGTGTTCCAGTGTTCCAAACTGTGCACCTTTTTCAATTAGAATTTTTAATTCTTCTTCAGTAACCGGTGTTTCATCTTTTGGCTTAATCATTAATATTTTTAATAAAACTTTTGTAGATAAACTTAAGAATACAACTATAGGAGTTGTTAACCAGGAAAGAAATTTCATAAAAGGGGCTAGTGTAATTGTAATCCCTTCAGGATTATTAAATGCAATGGTCTTGGGTACCAGCTCACCAATAATTAATGATAGGTAAGTTATTATGGATATAACTATAACAATGGCAGCCTGCTCTGCAAAGGGTGCAAGCCAATTTATTTTTTGAATTGAAGGTACAAGATCATCCGCAAGCGCTAATCCGCCATAAGCACCGGCAATAATTCCTACTAATGTAATACCAATTTGTACAGTAGAAAGAAATTTTTCCGGCTCATCTAAAAGTTTTAATGCAGTCTTTGCACCGGTACTGCCTTTCCGTGCTTTTTCTTCTAACCTTGCTCTCTTTGATGATACAAGTGCAATTTCGGACATTGCAAACAATCCGTTTAGCAGTATCAACAGTAAAATTATCAAATATTCCATTTATGTTAGTTTGTTTTTTTGATGGTTTAATTTAATGAAAAGGAGATAAAAATGTAGAATTAAGAATTATGAGTTGAATTTAAAAATTTAAGAAAAGTTTTTTTCTTAATGCAAGACTTTGTGCCTTTGTGTTTTAGTGGCAAAAGTGTTTTTTTCTCTTGCCACAAAATCACTAATACACTAATAAGATCGCACCAATATTTTAACAATCAAGTAACGATGTAACAATTGATACTTCAGAAAAATTCTATGTGTCATTCCCGTGAAAACGCATTGGCGTCAACTTAAGTTTAGTTTATATCTTATTTCAAGTGCTAAAAGTTTAAAAGTATCATACTTAAACCGTTGAAACGGTTATAAAAGACTACTATTTCTACAATTCCCC
>JBBRVK010000063.1:0-3751 GCA_038247045.1 Minisyncoccia bacterium
TTATTGGCGTGTTGTTTTTTTAATTCAACAACTTCTTCTATTAATTTTGCCAAGGTATCTTCAATTCTTATTAATACTTCCTCATCTTCTTTTTCTTCTTTTTCGTCTATTTCATCTTCCTCTTGAATATCTTCAACATCTTCCTGAATCTCATCAACATCTTTTTGAATATCTTCAACATCTTCCTGAATCTCATCAACATCTTTTTGAATATCTTCAACATCTTCTTGAATTTCATCGACATCACGAGCCACAGCGTGGAGTTTTCTTGTTTGGCGATTGACTGACATTTGAATAAATATAGATAAATAGATTGCTTCAAGTGAAACAATGGTAGTGACCACAAGTAGTATTTCTTCTAATGCGATACCAAAGAAGTATAGGATAAAAGATGCAATAAATAATACCGTATGTAAAAAGAGCGAATCTGTAGATCCGATGAAACGTGTAGTTTTAATTGCTAGCCGTTCAATGGCAGCACTTGATTTTTGGTGTAAGTGTCTCATTTCTGGATTTTATTATACACCATAATTCTGATATAATAAAACTATTATGGAAACAATACAAAATTTAGAGGTAAATAAATCGAAGCTTAACGTTGGTTTTTTCTTTCTGTCCCTTGGAGTCTTAATAACCCTAATAACAACAGTCGTTTCTTTTTTAAATTTAGTCTTTAGCACTCTCGATAAACAATTCCCCGATGTTTTAAACTCAAGTTATCAATATGGATATTCAACTTATGATTTTGAAAGTATCAGAACTTCGTTGGCAACTTTAATTATTTTCTTTCCGATATTTATTTTAGTTTCATTTTTTTGGAAAAAGTTTATCGATGGAGAAATGAGCCATATTGATGAGATTATTAAAAAATGGGTTATATCTATTGTTTTATTCTTATCAGCTCTTGTTGTTGCAATTGATCTCGTAACGCTTGTTAGATATTTCGTTTCGGGAGAAATAACAAACAGATTTGTTTATAAGGTGCTATCTACTTTAATTGTTTTAGTTTTAGTTGGTTTTTATTATATTTTATTGCTAAAAATTAAAAAAGAATCAAAACTTCGTATCGGATTAATTTTTGGTTCTATAGGTATTATTGTTATGGTTATTTCTATTTTTTATAGTTTCTCAATTATGGGAAGTCCTGCAAAGCAAAGACTACTTCGCTTGGACGATAAAAGATTAACAGATTTACAAGGCCTTCAATATCAGATTATTAATTACTGGCAACAGAAAGAAAAATTACCAACTGAACTAAGTGTGCTTTCAAATTCTATGACAGGTTTTTCCTTACCTGTTCCACCAGAATTTGCGAAGGGAGAAAAATATGAGTATAGAATCGTTGATAGTAGTAAACTTAGTTTTGAATTGTGTGCTGACTTTGCTTTGCCAATACCAAAGGGCTGGAGAGAAGGACAAAATTATAATAATATTACTGGACCAAGTACTTATAATGGTGCCTCGATAGTTGATAAAGGGATGAATACTTCAATTGCCGTACCTACTGGTGGAATTAATGAAATCTGGGACCATCAATCTGGAAGAACTTGTTTTGTTAGAGTTATAGATAAAGATATTTATCCACCAATTAAAAAATAAAATTAATATATTAATCATGAAAAATTACGATCATACAAAAATAGAAAAGAAATGGCAAAAAGAATGGGACTTAAACAAGGTCTATAAAACTGCGAATCCAGGTAAACAGAAAAAAATGTATGTTCTTGATATGTTTCCATATCCATCTGGGGTTGGTCTTCATGTTGGACACCCTCGTGGTTATATAGGTAGCGATATCTATGCTCGGATGAAGAGAATGCAAGGGTATAATGTCTTGCACCCAATGGGTTATGATGCTTTTGGGCTTCCCGCTGAACAGTATGCTATTCAGCATAAAATACAACCTAAAAAAGCAGTGGAAGAGAATGTTACGACTTTTGAAAGACAACTTTCAATGATTGGTCTTTCTTATGATTGGTCAAGAAAAATTAATACAACAGACCCAAAATATTACAAATGGACACAGTGGATATTTCTTCAGATTTATAATTCTTGGTATGACAAGTTTGCTGATAAGGCACGACCAATAATAGAACTTGTTTCTCTTTTTGAAAAAGAAGGTAATGGGAAAGTTGATGCGTCTTGTAGTTCTGAAATTGAAATTTTTACGAGTGAAGAATGGAAATTATATTCTGTAAAGGAAAAGCAAGATATTCTCATGAAATATCGTATAGCCTATGAAGGTTATAGTGATGTAAACTGGTGTCCCCAAATGGGAACAGTTTTAGCAAATGACGAAATAGTTAATAATGAAATGGGGAATCCTGTTTCAGAAAGAGGTGGCTATCCTGTAGAGAAAAAATTAATGCGTCAATGGTTTATGCGAATTACAGCTTATGCAGATAGACTGTTATCTGGACTTGCTGATTTAGAATGGAGTGATCACATTAAGGAAATTCAAAAAAATTGGATAGGTAAAAGTGAAGGTAGTGATATTGAGTTTGCTCTTAAAAATTCTGACTTCAAGATCAAAGTTTTTACAACTAGAGCTGATACTATATATGGTGCAACTTATGTTGTTCTTGCTCCTGAGCATTCTCTTGTCAAAAAGTTAAAAGAAAATATCGAGAATTGGCCAGAAGTTGAAAAGTATATTTTTGAATTAAAAAATAAATCAGAGGAAGACCGTCTTGGTGCAGATAAGGAAAAAACAGGGATAGAACTAAAAGGAATAATGGCTATCAATCCTGCAAATAATGAAGAAATACCTGTTTGGATTGCAGACTATGTTCTTGCTGGTTATGGAACTGGAGCTGTTATGGCTGTTCCTGCTCATGATGAACGTGACTATGCTTTCGCTAATAAATATTATTTACCAATAAAACAATCAGTAATGCCGGTTTATGGTGAGTCTCACGAATCAGAAGTTGAACGTCATGCTGTTCGGGCCTTTGTTTATAATCCCAAAGATGGCAAATATCTTTTTCAGACAGCAAAAGGATTTAGTGGTTTACAGGTCGTAACTGGAGGAATTGAAATAAAGGAAACTGCTATGATAGCAGCAGAGAGAGAGGTTTATGAAGAAACTGGATATAAAGTTAAGGCAGTTAAGAATTTAGAATCCATGTGTCAGTCTCATTTTTTTCACCCAACAAAGAATGAATGGAGGAAATTATTAGACCAATGTGTTATCTGTGAATTAATAGACGATAAACAGTACAATCGAAATGATTATGAAAAAGATTTACATCAGGAAATAAAATGGCTTTCTTTGGAGGATGCGAAAAAAGAAATAAATTATAAAAGTACTCTTGATAGAATGTATCAAATAGAAAATAATTCTACGTGTTTTACGGAAGATGGAATTCTTTGTAATTCAGATAATTTTTCTGGGATGTATTCGCTTGAAGCTCGAATGAAAATAACTGAGAGTATCGGTGGTAAAATAGTTATAAAATATAAGATGAGAGACGCTATTTTTGCTCGTCAGAGATATTGGGGTGAACCGATTCCTCTTATTCACAATAAAGATGGAATAATTACTGAGTTGAAAGAAAAATATTTACCGCTCGAATTACCAAATGTAAAATCTTATGAATCAACTGGAACAGGGGAATCTCCACTTGCAGGTGTCAAATCTTGGGTGAAAGAGGGTTATGAGACAAATACCATGCCAGGATGGGCTGGTTCTTCTTGGTACTTTCTTCGTTATATGGATCCACAAAATTCTAAAAATTTTGCAGCAAAAAAA
>JBBRVK010000064.1:0-3670 GCA_038247045.1 Minisyncoccia bacterium
GAAATTGAGTAAGAATTTGAATACGTTCTATGGTTTTTATTTCACTATGTAAATATTCAGCTTTGATTCCTTTATCTTTTAAATACAAAGATAAATCTTCCGCCATTCTTTTTGTTAAAGTTGTCGCCATAACTCGAAAACCTTTCTTGATAGTTTTTTCTGATTCAGCAATAAAATCTTGTATTTGTCCTGGATATTTGTCTGAAGACGGAGTCAGAGAAGTTGCTTTGTGTGATGGTCTGGCACTAATCCCCTTTCCTTCGTCTGAGGACTCCGCAAAAATTTTCTTGTTCGTCGAGTCCGTATCAATTAAATTTGAAGCACTAACAGGTCTAACAATAACCTCTGGGTCAACCAACCCAGTAGGACGAATTATTTGCTCAACAACTTGGTTGCTCTCTGTTCTCTCTTCAGTTCCTGGAGTAGCAGAAACATAAACAACTTGCCCAACTCTTTTTTCAAACTCATCTCTCTTGAGTGGACGATTATCCCTGGCAGAAGGAAGACGAAAACCAAAATCTATCAATGTTTTTTTACGAGAAGCATCACCAGCGTACATACCACCTAACTGTGGAAGTGTAACGTGAGATTCATCAATGATTGTCAAAAAATCACCCTTAAAATAAGATATCAGAGTATCTGGAGCTTCCCCTTCTTTTTTCCCAGACATATGACGAGAATAGTTTTCAATTCCATTACAATAACCAATTTCACGAATCATAGCTAAGTCATAAGTAGTTCTTCTTTTAATTCTTTCTGCTTCTAGCAATTTTCCTTCTTTCTTAAATTTTTTAAGTTGGATTGCAAGTTCTGCTTTGATATTTTTATAAGCAACATTCATCTTGTCTTTATCTGTAATAAAATGTTTTGTTGGAAAAAGAAAAATATTATTTTCTTCTTTTATTATATGAGAAGAAACTGGATCAACTTTAGCGATTCGAGATATGACACCACCTTCAAATTCTATTTGATAAATAAAAGTTTCCGATACTGGCATGACTTCTACCTTCTGACCTATAGAACGAAAAGTTCCTGAATTTAAATCAGCATTAGTTCTTTCAAAATGAACTTCAATAAGTTTCTTCATCAAACCGATTCGGTCCATCTTCATACCACACTCTAATTTCAAATTAACTTTTTCATACTCTTCTGGACTACCCAATCCATAGATACATGATACAGAGGAGACGATAATCACATCAGGACGAGTTAGAAGTGACTGAGTGGAAGCATGGCGAAGCCTATCTATTTCTTTATTAATCTGGGCATCTTTCTCTATGTATGTATCCGTCGTAGGCATATAAGCCTCAGGTTGATAATAATCATAATACGATACGAAATAGTGAACAGCAGCATCAGGAAAGAATTCTCGAAACTCCTGAGCTAGTTGAGCTGCTAGAGTTTTATTGTGAGCAATAACCAAAGTAGGTTTACCCCATTTTTCAATTACATTTGCAATGGTAAAAGTTTTACCTGTCGCTGTGGCCCCAAGTAAGGTTTGCTTTTTATATCCAGATTTAAGACCAGCAAGTAATTCTGAAATAGCTTTCGGTTGGTCACCGTCTGGTTTATAATCACTCTTTAAATTAAAAATTTTATCTGACATATTATTTTATATCTACTGGGTTATTTAAATAAGAATCTAAAAATTCTTTTTTAAATTCAAAAAAACTATCATTTAAAATAGATTCACGCATTAAAGAAACTAAATTTGAAATGAAATACACATTATGGATAGAAGCTAGAGTTGCGGCTTCCATTTCTTTCGCACGAAACAAGTGAGATAAATAGGCTTTCGTATAATTCTTACAAGTATAACAAGGGCAAGATTCTTCTATTGGGTTAAAATCTTTTATGAACTGTGCATTCATTATATTTATTTTGCCATTTTTTGTAAACAAAGTTCCATTGCGAGCAGTGCGAGTTGGGCCAACACAGTCAAATAAATCAACACCATTTTCAACCCCTTCAAATAAATCTTCCGGTTCTCCAATCCCAAGTAGATGACGAGGTTTTTCTTCGGGTAAAATTTCATTAACCCATTTTACTGCACTCGACATATCTTCTTTAGCAAATGAACCTCCTATCCCATAACCGTCAAAATCCATTGCCCCAATAATTTCAGCTGATTTTTTACGAAGGATTTCAGATCTTCCTCCTTGAACAATACCAAATAAAGCCTGAGGTAAAAATGTAGCAAAAAAATCTTCTTGAGATGGTCTGGCACTGCTACCGTTCCCCTCGTCCGATGACCTCTCAAGAAGATTTTTTTGCGAATTTTTTTTGGATTTCAATTCCTCTAATTTTTTATGCTCCTCTAAGCTTCTCTTAGCCCAAGCATGGGTACGAGAAAGTGCTTCATCTTGATAGCGATCATTTTCAGTCGGTGAAGTACATTCATCAAAAGCAAAAATAATATCTGCTCCCAAATTGTGTTGAATCTGTATCGATTTTTCTGGAGTAATGTAGTGGAGCGAGCCATTTATGTGTGAACGGAAGGAAACACCATCATTCCCTATTGTAGCTAGTCTTGGTGCGCCATCTAAGGCAGTTGAACGTTCTGGAATAAGTAATGATGGATCAGTAATCGTAACAACTTTTGAAATTTCTTTTCCATAAGCAACACCTAATGAAAAAACTTGGAAACCTCCAGAATCAGTCATCATCGGACCATCCCAATTCATAAACTTATGTAATCCCCCAGCATCACGGATTAGTTCATCTCCAGGTTGTAAATATAAATGATAAGTATTAGCTAGGACAACTTGCACTTTCACGTCTTTGAGTTGTTCTGGGGTTAAGGCCTTAACGGTTGCTTTTGTTCCTACAACAACAAAAGATGGAGTTAATATAACTCCATGTGGTGTTTCAAGAATTCCAACTCTGCCTAAGTGACCCTCTAATTTTTTTTCGATTTTAAAATTAATTGCTGTCATTATTTAAATTTAATTGCGTTTAATAAAAACCCATTTTAAACTTTGAACATTTACGGGTGAGCTTAAAAGAACTTTTTTTACAGGATCATTTGGAGACGAAATAACATCTTGAATAATAGCAACAACTTCCGATGAAATATTTGGTAAAAAGACAAATGAGCCCTTAGTGTAAGGTAAATCTATCGGTATACTCATTTCAAAATTTCCACCTCCTCGTCCAACTAATTCCACGCTGGTATTAGATATATCTATCATGGCTTCTGTTACCTGCCCAGGATTTGAATATAAAGTTATAAGTGAAGAATCTGGATAAACAGCGCTAACCTCACCAATTGGGACTTCAGCATTTGCATAAACTGTATCACCGACAACAACCTTAGAATTCAGTCCTAAATCTATAATAATAGTATCATAAGGTGAATAGTTTGGTTTTGTTAAAATATTAGAAATGGTAAATTTCTTATCTGCTGGAATACGACCCAATAATTCTTTTAATTGAATATTTTCATTTTTCAAAATTTGATAATCAACCATGGAAATTTTAAGATCTGCATTTTCTTTTAAGAGATTTTCATTCTCATGATAAACTGAAGATTTTGTACGAATAACATAACCATTGTTTTCTATGTTTTGAGAAATAGAATTTTCTGCTTTCCAAATAGGTCTTCCTATAAAATAAAGCATACCTCGAGAATATGCAAAAAATCCAGAAACCCCTAATGTCAAAAAAATAC
>JBBRVK010000065.1:0-3660 GCA_038247045.1 Minisyncoccia bacterium
ACTTCTACCTATTTTTTCTAATGTATCACTAACTGAAAGCATTTTCTCAATACAAAATCTTTCTTCATCCGAAAGGTGTTTTTTCTTATTTTTTGCCATAAATACATGATATCGGAAGTTCGTATTTAAAGGTATGGGGAAAGTTCTTAGGGTTAGGTTAGTTTCAGTAAGGTCAGAGCAAGTTCCCCGCTTCTCTGACCTTTTTTTATTTAAATATGCATAATAAAAATTAAAAAACTATAAATTCTAAACATTATAATTTATAGTTTTTTAATTTTTATACACCGTGTTTTTTGTGTAGTTTTTCAACTTCTTCCTCTTCTCTTTTTTCTTTTGTTTCACGACCTCTCTCTCCTAGTGTTTTTAATTCGTCGTCACCTAAAATATTTAAAGATTTTATAAGTTCTTGTAAATGTTCTTTTTTGTTTTTCGTTGGATCGTCTAATACTTCTTCAAGTAGTGCATGTAAAATCCAACCCATACGTCTCCCTGGTTCCATTCCCAAAACTTTTATCATATATTCCCCATCGACAGCAAGCTGTCCAACAGAGATTGGATCATGAAGAACTTCTTCTATCATGGCATGGTATTTACGTAGTCGAACTGGTGCTTCTGCTTTTTTCATTCCTGCACGGTCACATTCTCGAACTTTCATAAGTTCCCAAATATTTTCCTTCCCAACATTTTGGACAACCCTTCTAACCGCAGAAAGTGTTATCTTTTCTGTGTCAGAGAAGAACATGTGATACCTTGTAAAATTTAAAACAAGTTCGGTAACTTTTTTGGGGTATTTTAATCTCTCCATAATTATTTTGGTCACCCTAGCCCCTATAACTTCATGACCATAGAAAGTATATTCTTTCGCCGATCCTTTGGCTGCTGTTCTTCTTGATTTAGGTTTACCTATATCATGAAAGAGAGCTGATAATCTAATCTCAAGTGACCACCCTTTCTTTGCAGCGTGATCAAGAGCATGGAGTAAGTGTTCCCAGACGTCATATATGTGGGCTCCTTTTTGTTCGCAACCGATACCCTCTTCTAGCTCAGGAATTATATATTTAAGGAGGTTAAGTTTTTGCAAAAGACCAATTCCAGCAACGGGGTTCTCTGACATTATAATTTTTGTAAATTCATCTCGGATTCTTTCCATCGAGATATTTTTTATAAGTTGAGATTTTGCATCAATTGATTGCATTGTGTCATAAGAGATAGCAAAATTTAGTTGAGTTGAAAATCTAATAGCTCGAAGCATGCGGAGTGCATCTTCTTCAAATCTTTCATCAGGATTACCCACAGCTCTTATTACTTTGTCCTTTATATCGTCTTGTCCTTTATAAAGGTCAATAATTTGTCCTTTATTAGGATTATAAGCAATAGAGTTTATAGTAAAATCACGTCTTTTAAGATCGTCTTCAATATTATCACTGAATTCAACCTTATCTGGGTGCCTATAATCGCTATATTTTGCTTCTGTTCTATATGTTGTAACTTCTAAAATGTGATATGTTTCATGTGTAACACCTTGTTTTGTTTCATGTGTAACACTATTATCCTCCATATCACTTATTTTTAACCCCCTTTTGTCTGTTTCATGTGTAACAATCTCTTCTATTGGTAAAATCAATCTATGTGTTTCACTAGAAACATCTAGCGTCTCCGTTTCTGGTTTTTCGACAGGTAAAAAGACAGCAACTGTCCCGAAATCATTTTCATATACAGTTTTTTCAAACAAATGTATAATATCTTCTGGCTTAGCATTTGTTGTAATATCCCAGTCTTTTGGTTCTCTTTCTATTATTAAGTCTCGGACACAGCCTCCAACCAAAAAAGCCTCAAAACCAGCTTTTTCGAGTATTAATGTTACACGTGTAACATATTCAGGTATTTTTGAGTTGTCTAGAGTTTGTTTCATGGGATTATTTATATTACTGTATTGTTTATCTTAAATAATACAGTAACTATATTCGTGTTTTTAATTTTTTAGTAAAAATTCACGATCCTCTACCCAAGCTATAAATCTCTACAAGAAAGATTTATTGACGCTTGTGCACTCACCAGGATTCGAACCTGGAACATCTGCTTCGAAGGCAGGTATGATATCCATTTCACTATGAGTGCATATAATATATTTTCGACCTTACTATTGTATATTATAATTAGATTTTAGTAAATAATCATTATATATTAAGCTAAAATTTATATTGCATTATTTCTCAAAAAACACTATAATTGCAAGAGTAAATTAAATATGCGGGGTTGGTTTAGTGGTAGAACACGTCCTTGCCAAGGATGAGACAGGAGTCCGATTCTCCTACCCCGCACAAAAACAGTTTAAACTGTTTTCTGTTGGGGTAGCAGGTAAACTGCTTTACCTGCGCAGGAGAATCGGAAGATTTTTCCTTATCGAAGATGGAAAAATACCTGACTATGTAATAGGAGATTCTCCTACCCCGCACAAAAACAGTTTATTTTCTAGCTTGGTGACTTTGCTTAAGTATAAATATTCAAATATTATTGAGCAATCTTCCCTTTACAAGATTGATCTTAAGATATCAATACAATAAATAGCTTACATCTTTAAAATATCCTTATAAATATTCTCTTGACATAAAATTTTGTCTGATAAATTATATAGACAAAATGTCCGTTATTGTGCCCTATATCTTAAATTACTAGTCTTTTATACACACTGAAAACCTATAAATATCAATAGATATGTGTATAACTATGTGTGTATTGTTTATAAGAGACAATAATGAGTTATATTTTTATGAAGGACAGTTATGATTAAATATTGTAAATAGCTTGTATTATATGGTCATAATCTGATTTGTGGTCCTATTTGGTTTAATTTATGTCTATTATGACAAAAATATGTTTCACGTGAAACATATTTAAAAAATGTTACACATGTAACATTAAATATGGATATATTTTATTCCAAGAGACATAAAATTATATAAATCTGTCACGTGCTAATTTATTTTAATCAATATGAAGAATTTTACTTCAAATTCTCAAAAAATAGGGAAGTTGGGCGAAGATCTAGCTTGTAAGTTTCTCATGAAACATGGTTATTCCATATTAGAAAGAAATTATACTAAGAAATGGGGAGAAATAGACATAATTGCTCAAAAGAAAGAAAAATTATATTTTATTGAAGTTAAGTCAAAAAGTGTCTTGTCTCTTGATTATGTTACATATGAAACAAATAGACCAGAAGATAATATGCATATATGGAAGATGAAACGTTTGTCTAAAACAGTTCAAACTTATCTTATTCATAATAGAATAGGGAATACTCCATGGCAGTTTGATCTATATGTTGTTTACATGGACATAGAAGGAAGAAAGGCTAGAGTAAGGGTGGTAGAGAATGTGATATTGTAGTTTAATAATTTGAATAAATATTATAAATCTGCTAGTATGTGTCTATTGCGGGATTAGTTTATCGGTAAAATAACAGTTTTCCAAACTGTGGTGAAGGGTTCGACTCCCTTATCCCGCACATAATACAAAAAACACCTATCAAGGTGCTTTTTGTATTATGTGCGGGAGAGCTTCGCCTCTGCAGGCGAAGCGTAAGGGAGTAGAAGCCCATTTCGTTTTTCGGTGTTAACCGAAACGAAATGGGATACTGTCCTCTTAGAGGAAGACTTC
>JBBRVK010000066.1:0-3640 GCA_038247045.1 Minisyncoccia bacterium
GGGACCTGAGAGAAAGAGTCATTTGCTTTCTAAAAAAGAGAAAGAAATCACAGCGTATCATGAAGCGGGACATGCGTTACTCGCATCACTATTGCCATATGCAGACCCAGTCCACAAGGTTTCAATCGTTTCTCGTGGTAGGGCGGGTGGTTACACTCTCAATCTTCCTCTTGAAGAACGTCGAATGCAAAGTAAAAAAGAATTTATTGATGATATTACGATGTCTCTCGGTGGTTATGTTGCAGAAGAGATGGTTTTCGGTGATATCACAACAGGACCGTCTAATGATTTACAGGTTGCTACAAATCTGGCCCGTGCCATGGTTACTCGATGGGGAATGAGTGAAGAAATCGGACCGATTGCCCTTGAAAGTGATGGAGGAAAAACAATGTTTGGTCAAGGAGTAAATGATCGTGATTATTCTGAAAGAGTTAGTGCTTTGATTGATGGAGAAGTTTCAAAAATTATGAATGGAGCCTTTGGAAAAGCTCGAGAATTAATGACAGAAAAAAGAAAGATTTTAGATGCTATTGCTAAAAAATTGATTGAAGTAGAAACCTTAGAACAAAAGGAGTATAACGAAATTATTATTGCTCATGGAATCATTCCAAAAAAGAAAGAAGAAATAATAGGGTAATAAGGAATTAAAAATTGAGAATTAAAAAAACAGCCCCGCCAACTTGTTTGCGGGGCTGTTTGCAATTAACCGAACATTTGATATTATTAAAATATGTTAGTTACTAAAGGTCCGTTTTTATGGCAAAAAAATTAGAAAAACAAAAAGCTGTATTACTTAGAAGAAATGGATATAGTTATAGTATGATAAAAGAAAAGCTTGGGATAAGTAAGAGTACTTTAAGTGAATGGCTTTCAGGAATACCATTGTCTGAAGAAAGAATAAAAGAGCTACGAGATAATAGTTCTATTCGTATTGAGAAATATCGTAATACGATGAATAAAAAGCGTGAATATAAAAGTGAATTAGTATATAAAAATATTAAAGAAAGATTAGGCTCTTTGTCAGATAGAGATTTATTAATTTCTGGATTCTTTTTGTATTGGGGGGAAGGGTCAAAAACAAAATCATATTCAATTGCATTAACTAATACTAATCCAAAAATGCTTATTTTTTTCATAAAATGGCTTACATATTTTAATGTTCCCAAATCTAAGTTAAGAGTTAAATTACATTTATATTCTGATATGAAAATAGAAGAACAAATATATTTTTGGTCAAAAACTTTAAATATCCCAATAGTACAATTCAGGAATTCTTATATAAAAGAAACTAAGATTTCTTCTATTACCTATAAAAATGGGTTTGGTCATGGCACTTGTTCTGTAATTGTTGAGGATAAAGAGATTGCTTCTCAAGTTTTAATTGGGCTTGAATATATACAGGATATTCTAATTAATAACTGATTTGTTGCTTTTTGTCTTGAATATGTTTATATTAGATAGGTTGGTATAAATAGATATTTCCGCCCTTAGCTCAGTTGGTTAGAGCATCGAGCTTATACCTCGAGGGTCCCACGTTCGAGTCGTGGAGGGCGGACATTTTAAAAAACCTAAACCAGTTGAACACTGGTTTTTTTGTATTGTCCGCCCTAGCAAACAAACTGCTTTGTTTGCGTCTAGGATTCGAAAGTATTTTCGTTGTCGAATTTATGAGACCGAAAATAACCTGGCTATGTAATAGCAGAAATTCCTAGAGGCGGGGTCGAGCAAATTTTCATTAGAATTTTATTCGTGACAATACTTTATATCTTATTGAAGTCTAACCTTAACAATATTATTCCGCTTATTTTTATTGACAGTATATGAATTTACATTGTATTATATAATAATTATATTATATGCTTAATTATAGTATATAATAGAAACATATATAAATTAATAATAAATTCATCTTTTTTATGAACGAAGAAACAAAAAATGCTAGTCAGAATTTAGATTTAAA
Source organism: Minisyncoccia bacterium (assembly GCA_038247045.1). GTDB lineage: Bacteria > Patescibacteriota > Minisyncoccia > Phycocordibacterales > UBA9973 > UBA8515. The sequence goes on from JBBRVK010000066.1 coordinate 1,961, forward strand.
AATGTTTGTTGACCGTCTTTATGGAGAAAAAAAGTTTCCTGAGGATTTAGAAAAAGAAGTTGTTGATCAGATAAAATCTGATCTCCTAAGTAGAGTAGAAGACCGTATAAACGCGGTTATTATTTCTAATTTGTCTGAAGATAAGTTAGAAGAATTTAATAAAATTCTAGAAAGTGATATTACAGACGAAGAAATGCAAAAATTCTGTGGAGATAATATTCCAAATCTACAACAATTAATTGCGGCCGAGCTTATTGTTTTCAAACAAACATATCTTTCGTAATTATTAATTATTAATCTAAATTTTAAAATGGAAACACAGAATAAAAATAAGATAGATAATACTGGTACGAAGATTAGTGAAGTAGAAATAAAAGAAGATGCAAAAAAACGAGCATTAGAAGCATTAAAAGATCAGAAAGTTTCAGTTATAAATATTAAAGATTTAGTTGAGGTAGAGGCTCATAAAGCCGCTGATTCTCGCATGGCAGAATCAAAGAGTCATGCCGGTATTTTAAAAAATATTTGGAAACATACTTTTTTTGATGAATTTTATAGACAAAGAGAAGTCAACAAAGTTCGTGATGAAATAAAAAACACTGGAGATCTATATGCAGGCAGAAAAAATAATGTTGATAAGACAGCTCATGATAATGCCATGAATGGTATTTCTGAACGTTTTATTTCAGAATATGAAGGAACCTTAAGTAAGGGTGAAGAGAAGAAAGTGTTAGATGATAAAAATCCAGAAACTGTTAAAACTAATACTGAAATAAAAAATTTAGTTATTAATTATGCTAAAGGGGCATTAAGTGAAGAAGCTTTTAAAAATGAAAAAGTAAGAATTTTAAGTACATTAAAGGAGCAAGATATTTTAAAGGGTTCTGATAATTATGCTGATAATTTATTTGAAATAGCCAAAAATGCACGACTTGCAATTGAGCATGGCGCTAAGATAGAAGAATTAGACTTTGATACAAATATTATTATTGGTAAAGCAAAAAGTAGTCTTAAAACAGAGGCCCATTTTAATATGTTTGATAAGTTAGTTGATAATATAAATAAATCAAAAGTTGGTAGATTTGTAAGCCCGGCAGTTGTTTCTACTGCATTGGCTCTTGCTTACTCAGTTTCTGTTGGTATGGGAACAAAAGTTCTTCGAAGTAAGGCTATGGCATATGGAACTCTTGGTGCCGCAGTAGCTGTTTCTTCTCTTGTAGCTGGGGCACAAAAAAGTCATGATGTGACAGAAGATAGAGCAAGGCACGGTCTTGAAATGGCCGAAGGAAGTAAAATTGAAGCTGATAGTAAATATAGAGAAAAGATAGACCAGTATCAATACAAAATGGAAGACTCAAATGATTTAGCTGATAATTTGCGTAGTTTGATGTTTGAAAAAGACAAAGATGGGAAGGAAGTCTTTAAAGATTTTAAAGAAGAGGATTTAGGAGATATTTTTACAAGTCTTAGCAATATTGAAGCTCGAAACTCTCTAAATGCGAAAAATAAAATAGACCTTATTTCTTACTCAAAGATTGGTAATGTGGAAAAAGAGAGAACAGATTTAACTATTTTAACAGCAAGAGCCAAAGTTGAATTGCGTAAAAAAATAGAAGGAAGTATGAAGGGTGGTATTCCCTCAGGTGAAACTTTTGATTCTTATTTTGCAAAACAAACTCA
>JBBRVK010000067.1:0-3563 GCA_038247045.1 Minisyncoccia bacterium
CTTAGTATGCATGTGTCCGTAGGCTACTTGTGATGGAACACAAGGTTTTATCATCCCATAAAAAGAACGTAAAACAGTTATAATAAGCGACTTCTTGTCGCACCTACGTGGTGTGAGAGCCTCTCCCTGTCAGCGTTTGCTGATGGGGCGGGCTACTCGATTGTATGCTGGGCTTTGTGGTCTGCGTTACCCTCGGATAAGAAGATACAAAATGTCTTTGAAATGGTAATATAATATTTATAGAGATGATAGACTCCTGTTTGTTGAAATTTCATCTAATGCCTCAATTAAGTTTGTTGTTTCCGGTTTATCTATTTCATTTTTTAGCTCTGAAATAAGTTCATTTAATTGAAGGCCTTTGGGATTCTCAAATTTGTCACTCTATATTTCTATTCTATTGATAGAATCCGTATTATTCCATTCATTTAGTTTTTCGTCTAAGAATTTATAAAAACCAATTATTTTATTTATTTCTTTTTTGTCAATGTTTATGTTTATATCATCTTCAACAGGTTGTATTCTTGACAAATTGATTCTTGTTGCTATTACTGTTGATCCAGTTGCTTCTTCAACTTCTTTTGGTAAACCATTACGTACCATAAATGATCTTAATGAACCAGCTATTCTTTCACGTAACAAATCGCTTTCTAATTTGCTCATAGAAGATATTTTATATGCAACTTCAAATTTACATCTTGCATAACCTTTATTTGGACGTTCCAACCAAATTTGAGTTATAAGTCCTTTACCAAATTTGTTTGCAATAGTTTTAATTGTTTGCAAATGTTTTGCTATTAAACTACTATCACCTCCGATTTTCCAAATACTGCTATTGGCTACCTTAATTAATTCAATACGAGTTAATTTTATAAAAGCAGAAGAGCCTTTGCTTTCAAAATATATTCTTTTCTCTGACATTGTTTCATTTTTTGAATTTTGAACAAATAATAGATCTGCCTTATATTCATTTTCATTTATATTTTTTAAAATTTCTGGCTCGTCCTCGTCCTCTTCTTCGTCTTCAAGAATTGTTCCGACTTGGACACTATTATGCCACTTTATCATAAGGTCTTTATAGAATTTAATATATTTTTCAGGCAAAACTGATGGCCAAAATGTTTCACAAAAATTCTCAAGTAAATTATTTTCTTTCACAAGTTCTATTATCTTGGCACGCTTCAATCTAGTTGTGGATGATTTGTAATTGTCTGTCGAGATTTTTATTACATCACTTTTTAGACCTAATCCGCGAGAATGCAAGTAATCATATGCTTCTTTAACTGAAAAGTCTTTATTAAACGCCATAATATCCGACGAATTCGCGCCATTTGTAGCTATACCTTTTATATAGTCATTTCTTGATTGGGAATCGAGTTTTAGAGGTAATTTAGCCTCTTCTTCGATAAGAGCTTTGCGCCATTTGCTTTCAATCCCTCCTTTTGCTTCATAAACAGTAGTGTTTACTTCTATGTTACTAATTTCAGTTTTATCCAAAATTATTTGTTTTCTTTTCGGAACAGATTCATTTCTTTTCTGTACATCTTCCTTTTCGACTTCTAAATATCGATATCGACGAAGTTTGTAAATTTTCATAAATTCTTTTCCTTCTTCTGTTAATTCATAGTGATCTTCTTCCAAAAAAACTATTAAATTTTTATCACGTAAATCAGCCAACATTTGATCCAAATAAATTGATGCTCTTGAATGATAAATTTTACCTTTTTTGTCTGCCCAAGCATTTAATCCAATTTCTTCTTGAATTGCTGCGCCATAACTTATTTCATTCTCATCATACAAATATCTTAGTATCTTGTATGGAAATCCACTTCTTCGTGGCTTGTAATTCATCATAAATAGTGATTTATATTTGTTCTAAATATATAAAAATATAACCAGCGCTACCCATCGTTTGCAACGAGCAGACTTGGGTTTGAGCGGAAAACTGCTGCTCGTATACCACCAAAACCACAATTGACATAAAGTTATTGTTTGGCATCTGTATTTTATGGAATCTTATCACGATATTTCCAGATAATATGATCTAAAAGTCTTGGCGTTAAAATATACCCTTGATTATTTAATTCATTTGTAACATTGGATAAAATAATTTGGCACTTATCATGATTAAAATTTTGACCTGTCGCAGCTTTTAAGAATTGTAAAATCCATCGGTCAGGTTTTATTAAATCATCTGATCCTGTCAACATAAAGAAATATTTTAATGTAATGCCACTTTTTTGACCAGGAATATTTGTTATGCATAATTCAAATTTATCATTATTAATCAATTTGGGAATATCTTGAAAATATTCAGCATTAAATTCCTTTAATACTTTCAAGAATCTTACAACCGCCTCAGTCCTAAGAATACCACTTTTAGCTGAAGTTGGTCTTCTATTTTTAAAAACTTCAATAGCTAGTTCCTGAGGAGTTTTATTTCCTAAAAAATCAAGAAATTCGGAAGTCGAAATTTGTTCATCTAATGGTGGGTATACTTTTGAATTTTTTGCATATGGTGCAATTTGATAATAGTCACAAAGATTCTTTACTAATTTGATCACAGTTGCATACTTAGTATTAAGAGAAAAGATACTATCAATTACACATAATGGCATAGAAGCATAATAATATTCAGGTCCCAATTTTGAAGTTTTTAAGTCTAAATTTCCAATACAGAAATCGCTTACTTTTTGAATTATTTTATTATCTATCATTACCACTGATTTAAAATAAATTGCTTATAACTCTTAATTTTATTCATTAATTGACAAAATACGTCATATACGCTGAACCAATAACCCCTTGTTTGAGCGATAGCGGTAACAAGGGGAATCTCGGCCATAATCGGAGTGTTCATTGCTTTAAGTTCTATTTTATTTCATAAAAGATTCGTAAATCTTTATCTCCATTTTTTTCCGTATAAAATATAAAGAAAAAATCAGAAATGGATTTATCGAGTTTTAGACTCATGATATAAGAAGGGTAGGAACTATTTAAATTCTTTGTCCAAGGTTCGTATATACTTAAACCCATCCCCGTTATCTTATTAAAATATGAAGTAATATAAATTGTAACGAATTCAATATCTGTAGATTTAGTTTGTCTAATAATAGTTTGCATTACTGTTTTATCTCCAGTATAGATTTTTTCTTGTGACAGGATATATCCAGATGTGATTTGAGTTAATTCATTAACGATAATCCGATTCAATTTTGCCATTATTTCTTGATTAGACTTTTCTTCGGAAGCTTTTTTAGATTTTTGTCCACAAGCTGTAATTAGAATTACCACAATAAATAAGTATAATATCTTGGTTCTCATTGTTTGAAGTTTTTAGAATTTATTAATAAACAAACAAATAAATGATTTCATATTTATTCTACATAGAAAATATAACAGCCCTGCCTCTCATTTGCAATAAAGGGTAATTGGTTTTGAGTTTATAACACTTTATTTGATACATTAATAGACAATTTGAACATTAATCAAACCTTTTCACCAGAATAATCACGCGACGAACGGTAGGAATAAGTGCGTCACAGACGCAAACCCAAGAACCTTGC
>JBBRVK010000068.1:0-3302 GCA_038247045.1 Minisyncoccia bacterium
ATCTGGATCTTTGTTTTTATCTATCTCTCTACTTATACTCGACCTGTTTAATCCTAGTCTTCCTGCACACTCATTTTGATTCTTGCCAGCAGAAAGGAGAGTTGCTAGCTCAACTCTCAAATCTCGTGTAAATTGTATATATGACATATCCGTGTGTGTAATTAAACTTGTAATGGTATACAGCTATCTTACACCACGGATTGTTGCATTTCAGGTTAGAATCTAGGATTGTATGATTATTCTTTTTTGAAAATTTTAAGAATTTGACTCACAATTTCTTGATCTCTAAATCTTTCTTGTAAAATTTTATAGCCCATATCTTGTGAACCCCTTTTAAATCTCTCTACAAGTTGTTGAAATTTTTCTAATTCAATAATTTTTAACGATTGATTAAATAACTCTTTTTGGATGTCAAAATAATGGTCAGTCCTATATAGTAGATTATTTTTATTATCTAAAGATTCTCGATATTTTTTCTCAGTTAAGCTATCATTCTCAAGCTTAGTACTAATATTAGAACCAGGTAATAGATGTTCCCATTCATGAGTTAAATTTTTACCATCTTTTTCAACATCAAAAACTAATATACTACCCATTGAGTCAATTTTTGATCTATCTTTTCTATTCATTTTTGCATAACTAGTAACATAACGAGCCATGTCATATAACTTGTAAAGAAAAAATTCATTTTTTTCTTTCTGATAAAATGTTGCTAGTTCAAGTCTATTAATGCTTTTTGACTGTAAAAGAGGTTTTATATTTTCACTATTTGTACCATGAAGGGCAAAGAAGGGATATCCACCTTCTATTATTTTTGGAAGAATTTTTTTATGATTTTCTGTTAATTTTTCATGTAGAAATTTAAAATCCTTTTTTTCTAAATCTTCTCGAGAAGGGATATAAATATTGAAACCTTCTGGATTATTAGATTTTTCAATAAAATTTTTTTCCATATTTATATTATATACAATATCTTAAAATTAAGAGAATATGACACAACTCGTATTGGTACTTACTGAATGACTGTTTGGTACGTAATAGTAACTTATTTGATGGAAAATGGGAATTAGTTCGGATTATTTACGGTAAGATCTGTGTCTTTAACATGAAACATATCGGAATTCATCTCACCTGCAAACCACCTATTATCATGTTCCAGTGTGTGGGAATATAAATCAACCAATATTTTTAGTGTAACCAAAATTATTAATGCCATAAAATTTCCTCCAAATAATTTTTGAGTAAAAAATCCACCCAACATTACTACCAGTGTAACAATTAAAATACGACTTTCTGGTTGAAGTGCTACTCTGGCCGGGGATATGTTTAAATATTCATTTTTACCAATAAAGTTCGTTTTATAGGAAATATAGTGACTAATGAAAATAGATAGGGATGCGATTAATATGGAATATAAGGTCATACTCGGTAGACCAAAAATAACTAGTATTAAAATAAAGTGCATTATGTTAAAAATAATATAAGTAAATAAAAAAAATCGTATCAATCCTTTTTTGTTAAATTGATTAATATCTACTCCATTTATTTTAATATCTTTTTTTTGATCATTCTCAGGTAAACCCTGAGCTTTTTTTATTTTGGGTATATTTAAAACTCCCATCACTAAGGTTTCAATCCAATATAAAAAAATAATATCTGTAATATTCCATTGCCAAAAAATTACACCTACTATAGGAATTAAATTTGAAATAATAAGAGATATCACACTGACATCATTTTTAATTTTCATAATATCATTATATCAATATTTATTTAAAACTCTAGGCTAATTTAGATTATGATTACACATCTCGAACATTAATAGGGAGTAAAATCAAAAGTCAATATTTTAACCTCTGTGTTTTTATCTACTTTATCCCCATAATATTTTCTATAAGTAAAATACATTTCTTCTTCAGAAGAAAACTTTTCATGACCATTCCAATCATCATCTGTTAAATTTCCAAGAGTTTTAGCCTTTAGTGAAGTTATTATTGCCTCACCAAAAAATTCCATCGTTTCATTATTAATAAAAAGTAATTTATCTCCATTCGTTAAATTTTTATCATCAAATAATCTCCATGTCGAAGTTTTTTCTCCACTGAGTATCTTAGAAACTAATTGTGGTGTAAATTTTAATGTTTTCATTTTATAAAAACTAGTGCTGCCGATCAGGGATCGTGAATACAATTTTCGGTCATTACATGACCAGTACACCTTTTCCATTCGCAAGCGAATAAGGAAAAGATCTTCGAATCCCTGACGCAAGACATGAAGATGTCTTGCTTTCGGCAGCAAAATCCGCTTCGCTTTTTTTGCTGGCCGTTTCGAGCTAGAAACTTTTGGTTCATTGCCCTGTAATGCTATTTTAGCTACTTTCAGTATATCTAAAACGACGTATCTCGTGCTCTATAATAAATTAAAGTTATCTCGTTCAATTCTAAAAAAATAACCTTCCAAACTAAACAATTCCAAATCAAATTTATCTTTATTAGACAATACCGTAACTTCAAATTGTTCTCTTCTCTCTGAACTTTTCTTTTCAACAGCTTCTCTTTTTAAATTATTTTCATTATTTCTAGCTCTATCTATTCTTCTATTCACTTCTGTATCAAGATCGCATGTTATTAAAATATTATAAACCATATCATTTTTTTCAATAAAAGCAGAAGCAATACCTTCAATTATATTTATAGTCGCATCTGATTTAAGTTCTATAAGCTCCTTACTACTTTTAGATTTATAAGAAGAATCTTTATTATTTAACAAAGAATGCATTACGGCTTCTAGTGAGTCTAAATGATAAGCTTCTTTAAAAACTGAACCATGATCACTTATACGTTTATTATTTTTACTATCTATCCACTCTATTTTTAAATTTTTTCGTATATCAGTATCAATCATGAATTCATCTGTATCTATATAATTAACTTTCAATCCAAGTAAATTTACTTCTTCCACTAATTTTTTTGCAAAAGTTGTTTTTCCAGAACCTCCATTTCCAGAAATAAAAATAAATTTGTATTTATTAATACAAAAATCTAATATTTTTTTAATTATTTCTTTATCTGTATATATATTATCTTTTTCTTCCATATTTATATTATATACGATTCTTTAAAATTATTAGAATGCAACGCATCTCGTGCTAGCACGATTTGGCTGCCGAACAGGGATTCGAACCCCAATTTTCTCCTCCAGAGGGAGACGTGCTACCATTACACCATTCGGCAAAATTTTAATTATAATCTCTAAATTTTAAAACTTTCATTGCTTTATAAACTTCTTCTTTTCTTGAAAGC
>JBBRVK010000069.1:0-3297 GCA_038247045.1 Minisyncoccia bacterium
AATATATACAAAATTCTAGGTTTAGAAGAAAAAGAATGTATTCCACATTATGTGACAATTAACGATTGTCTATCAAAGTTAGATAATGACAGAGCTGAAGCATGATTTTTTTTATGTCTAATTATTACCAGATTTTTTTCTGTTATAAGATTTGTTCAATCAAATAAATTAATTTATCAAGATATATGCGCTAAATAAATGAATGTTTTTTCAAAAGTATACTTCATAGATTTTATTGTTCTGTTGAAAACTTTTATTTGCATAAGAAAATCAAATACAAACAAACCCTAAAGGGTTATCTTTCCTGTTATTATTTGCATTTTTGTTCTTTTAACTTATCAATCTCCATTGATAGTTATTATTTCTTACTATTTCTGATATACGCTCTAAATCAAAAACATCTCCTGTGCATGCTTTGAATATAAAAGTTATTAGCCCTTTTATGCCAAGTTCAGTAGCTTTTTTTGCTAGCAGTTCACTGTTAAGAAGTAACACATTTACAAATCTTCCAATGTTCATAAGGTAATGAAAACCCATCATAGCATTCCAATTGCACGAAAAGCAGTGTTCGTATTCGTACCCTTGATGTTTCAAGACAAGAAAGTTATTCTCAATCTTCCAGCGATACCGTCCAATTTTAATACATCTAGTTTCTACATTTTGTGTTGTAAGTTCTTTTCCAGATACCCAAACATACCTTGTTGATTTTTGTTCGGTTTTTTGAGTGGATTTATCTAGTTCTTCCCAACTTTCTTCGCACACAACTACATTGAGCAACTCCTTATTTCTATTATTCTTGCCATACACATATTCGATTCCATTGATCCACCTGTATATTTGTCTGCGATCCCCACAAATACGCTTGCTTACATTCTCTGGAGTTAGTTTAATAAGACCCATTGCTTCTTTGAAAGTATCGGGTATTGAACCTTCTTTAAACACAAGCATAAAATCCCATCCATATTCACGACAGGTTTTTATGACAGGACCACACGCATAAAGTCCATCCATAGTTAATGATATTTTTAGTTTTGGAAATCGCTTTTTTATCCTTTTTGCAAAACGGTAAAATGCTTTTCTTTCACAATCTTGTTTGTCAGAAAAAACATCTTGATACTCGTCGTTATTTAAAAATTCACTCATCAATGGCAACGCTGTTCCATTATTTAAGATCAACACTGCCTCTAGTACATAAACATAGTATTGTGCTTGTTTGTCTTTGCCTACATGTCTACATAAACATTCTTCAGACCACTTGTCTGTCCTCGTAAATTTCTGAGTACCATCGATAGCGATAACATATCCTTTGTTGATTAAGTTATTTCTGAATTTCTTCTTTTTAATAAGATCTTCAAAAAGTTCAAGTAGACTTTCTTCTATTTCTGTAACATTTATCGTTTCCAAAAGTCTTTTTAAAGTGTCTGCGTGAGGCATCGTTTCAAATTCCGGAAACATAGCTGTCATGTTTTTAAAAAATATAGCTGTACTCATCTCTTTATTGCAATTCCTTAATGAGGTCATATTGTTTATAAATAGCATGATGCCGTATATCATTAGCACCGTTAAGCTATGTTTCGTTTTTTTAGGTTGCCTTGGATCTTTGATTTTACTTAACTTTTTAAGAAGTACGGGTAGCATTCTTCTGTGAACTTTCAACGCTGCTTCTGCCGTCTCCTGTTTGTCTTTTTTTTCTTCTTCTGGCGTAGTAAAACTGCTTTTTCTGTTGCTAATATTTCTTTTTTCTCCATACACAATTCTTGAGACAACAAAGCCTTGGTCTTCTAATTTCTTTATTTTCTCTGCTTTTTCTCGTTCTCTTTTTTCTTGTCGTATTTCTGCTCTATTCATCAGGATTGACCGCCTTACATGGCTTAAGTCCCTTAAGGCAATCCGCAAAGTCTTTTTGTAGAGGATACATATAGATTGCTTTTTTAGATAATGCCTTTTCATCGTTTTTATCCATTCTACCTCGACCTTTTGTTTTCCCTAAACATATCCAGTTCGATGCTTTGTAGCACGTTCCTGCAAAATGAGAAAGATCTACAAATGTCTCTAGTAGCACTGGCGCATAGCAATATTCTCGTAGCCAATCTTCTTGGATTTGTTTGATTGCTATTGATAATACTTTACTTGCAAGATTGGGGATATTAACCCATGGAAAAATTAAATATCGGCTATTGTTCACGATTAAATGCAATCTTGCTTTTTTATCCTCAACTGTCCATCCGATCCATTCTTCTCTTGGTTTTAGTGCCCATGAAGATGCTGAAAACTGTATGCACCCTAATTTTTTATCGCCACTTTTTACAAAGTATTGTAACCTAGAACCAAAAACTGTCTTATCTCCTAACATATGGTAATCATTCACATATTTCCGCCAAAGCTTCAAATCCACTCCTACTCTTGCAATTTCGATATAGATTGGTTCTAGTTCTGATAAGATTCCTTCAATTGGCGTGGTATCTAATACTTCTTCATCTATGATGATGGATTTACTGGTTTTTTTCAAAGTGTTTCTTACTGGCGGTAGGTCTATAAAACCTTCTAGTTCTAATTTTACTAACATCTGTACACACTGTGGAATTTTTGATCTTCCGGCAGGTGTAACCCATCCTATGAATTCACAAACTGTTGCGGCTAATTCATTTCTTGATAATTGTGGATATTTCTTTCTTGTCCATTTTATAAGTTCTAAATCTTTAGTATTAATTTCTCTTCCAGAAAATGTTATGATTATTTCATCCATGGTGCGCCACCTACCTTTCCGATTCTATCATAACATATATATTTTGGCGTGTCCAGTGGTACTTCGAGAAAAAGTTTTTAATAATTTCTTTATAACCCTTGTAGTTACAAGGGTTATATTTTCATGCTTCAGCTCTGCCTCTGTCAGAAGATTTGTTAATTTAACTCTTGGAATAAACTCATAAATAGATTTACTATAATTCTTTGCTTCATCCGGAGTGTTCTTCTCGAGACGTTTAAGTTCAATTTCTCCTTTATCTAGGCTAACGCCTTCAAGAGATTGAATATTTTCACTAATCCATTTGATACGCTGCAATAAGGCTTCTTTTCTTTCTTCTATGTACTCATTAAATGAGATACTTACAGCTAATCGGGTGTCCTTGTTTTTTATACTATTCCATTCTTCCATAGGTAAAAGGTATTCATCAAAGTCCTTATGTCTTCTGCTACCAACTACAGAGATATCCCCAGAGCGTATATTGTTTTTCAATTCTGTCAAAACAGCTAATTCGTAATATCTACGATTAATAGTTCCATCCTTTTCAAATACAT
>JBBRVK010000070.1:0-3242 GCA_038247045.1 Minisyncoccia bacterium
CTCTTTCTGCTAGTGTAATCATACGAATCAGACTATTGTGTTTTACTTGTTTTAACAAGTCCTCTTTGTCCTTAAATACTATATCTCTTTGTTTTGTTTGCATGTGTCCTTAGTGTCAATTGTATACTAACCCAGTGCAATGTTTGACTTTTCTTCATCTTTGGAGTATAAAACAGGTAAATAAAATATTTTTAAAACCTTAAAAAATGTCTCTATTGGAATTGGATGATTTTTTTTCCGGACCGCAGTCGTTTTTCGTCTGCATGGGAATAATGTTTGTATTCTTTTTATTTTTTGTTAAACCGCCGTTATTTTCTGTGTGGTTTGATAAATTAAAAAGTATTGTTAATCTTTATTGACAATTAATGATTAACTAAAACTCTTCTCTGTTTATTCGAATAGATTTGATTTAATTTAAAAAATTATCTTCATTTTTAAACCCAAAACCCCCTTTTTCTTTTTTAGAAAAGGGGTTTTAATTTGCTTATTAGAATTTTTAGTATTAAAATGATAGGGAACTAAGTTATGTTTACCTATTGACAATATTGTGTTTATATGATATACTTGTACTTGAGTATGGTTGTAGTAGTTATTAGTTTATTTAAGGAGATAAATAAATTGTCTTTTTAAATAAACTAGTAACTAAAATTAATAAAAAATGAGAACTAAAAATCTTTCCTTCGCATTGCAGTTTTTTTTGTTAACCATTACTTTAGTAAGATTAATAAAAGAAAAAATTGTTGTGTTTCTTAATTCTACGGAATTCAAAAATACAATCCTCACTTTGGGGATACTATCAATTTTTGTCTGGTGCTACACTTTACTTTGCCTACTCCTTGCATTGGGGACAGATGATAGTTGGGGAGATTTTTTCCCAATGATCATTATTTTCTTTAAGACGACTCCAGTTATAGCAACTATTGTTGCTATAATAACATTGGCTTTGGCTTGGTTCTGTCTGGATCAATTCGACAAAAAGTTATAAAGTTTCTAAATAAAGATATTGCCTATGTGATTTATCACATAGGCAATTTTTTTTATATTTTCAATATGAGTAAAATGGGGTATAATACGACTCATGGATGAAATAGGTACACTATATATAGTAGCTACACCAATCGGAAACATGGAGGATATGACTCTTCGTGCGCTTCGAATTCTTAAGGAAGTCGATTATATTTTATGTGAAGATACCAGAACAACACAAAACTTACTGAATAGATATGAAATCAAAGCTAAAACTATGAGTTATCATGCTCATAGCACTGACGGGAAAGAATCAACTATCATAAATTTAATTAAAAATGGAAAGAACCTAGCTCTAGTTTCTGATGCGGGGACTCCTTGTATCTCTGACCCTGGAGTAATGCTCGTTTCGAATATTAGAAAAGAATTAGGACAAGATGCTAAGGTTGTACCAATTCCTGGACCGAGCGCTTTAATATCAGCACTGTCAGCCTCTGGAATATCTTCAGCTGAATTTGTCTTCTTAGGTTTTTTACCACACAAGAAGGGAAGAGAAACTTTGTTTAAGGAAATTGCTTCATCAAAGAGAGTTATAGTTTTTTATGAATCAACTCATCGAATAATGAAAACTCTTGATTCTCTAAATAAACATAGCCCGACTTTTAAAGTTATGATTGCTCGTGAATTAACAAAACAATTTGAAGAATTTGTAAGTGGTACTGCTTTAGAAGTACTTGATTATTTTACAATAAATAAAGACAAACAAAGAGGTGAGTATGTTGTTATCGTTGAGCCTAAATAAAAAAATACTCGATTTTGGATAATCAATACAAGCGGTTTACCGTTTAAGAAATAGGTAGTATAATAGAAAAATGAGAAAAGAACGAACACTATTAATTATAGGTATATGGGTAACCATTTTGCCATATTTAGGTTTTCCTGAAAGTTGGAGAAAAATGTTATTTTTAATTACAGGTATTGCAATCATGTATTTAGCTTACTTATTTTATGTAGAAGCAAAGGTTCGTTTGAGTAAAGATGAAAATAGAATTAAATCATTTATTGATAATATAGGAAGCGGAGAATAAAATGCCAAAGAAAAATTTTTTTAAGTTATCCATTATTATCATACTCGCATTTATTATATGCGGGTTATTTGTTTATTTTGTCTTGCCACTCTTAAATAATAATCAAATTGAATACAATAAAGATGGTCAGGTTGTCTCGGGTAATGTACTTGCAAACAATGGGGAAGTTATCCCTATTGTCGCACCCGTAGTTTCAGTAGATAATTCTCTCCCAGTTAGTCCAATAGTTGTAACTCATATTACTACTCCAGATACAGTTAAGGCTGTTTATATTTCAAGTTGGGTGGCAGGTTCTCCTAAATTTCGAGATAGTATTATTAAAATGATTAATGAGACAGAATTAAATGCTATTGTTATAGATGTAAAAGACTCTACAGGAAGAATTAGTTTTGATTTACCTAATCCGGATTTACGTAAGGTTGGAAGTATAGAAAAGAGAATTTCCAACATTAGAGCACTAACCGACATGCTTCACAAAAAGAATATTTATATCATTGGCAGAGTCTCTGTTTTTCAAGACCCTTATATGACAAAATCAAAGCCAGAGTGGGCTGTAACTAAAAAAAGTGACGGCACTGTATGGAAGGATCGCAAAGGATTATCTTTTCTCGATCCAGCAAAAAGAGAGGTTCATGATTATATAGTATCTATTGCAAGGAGTGCCTATTATGAAGGTTTTGATGAAATAAATTTTGATTATATACGTTATCCTTCTGATGGAAATATGAAAGATATTAATTATCATCTGGCTGCAGGGGATACGCGCTCAGATAATATCGAAAAGTTTTTTAAATATCTTTCGGTGGAAGTAAAAAAAGAAAAAAATATTCCAATATCTGCAGATTTATTTGGATTGACGACAGAAGCAACCGACGATATGGGTATTGGCCAAATTTGGGGAAAGGCATTGCCGTATTTTGATTTTCTATGTCCAATGGTTTATCCGTCTCATTATCCATCTGGTCAGTTGGGTTATAAAAATCCAAGTGAGCATCCTTATGAAATTATAAACCATGCTCTTATTGGTGCTATAAGTAAAACAAACGCTGTTTCTGGTGATAAAAATAAAATTCGCCCATGGTTGCAAGATTTTGATATGGGAACTACTTATACCAAGGAATTAGTTCGTGCTCAGATGAAGGCTGTCTATGATAATGGTTTAAAATCTTGGATGTTGTGGGACCCTGC
>JBBRVK010000071.1:0-3203 GCA_038247045.1 Minisyncoccia bacterium
ACCTTTGACGCAATGACTATTGCTGATATGGCTTCTATTATAGCCCCAATTTCTGCAATGCTTAGTATTTTTTCCGGAGTAATGGCCAAAGAAATTTTTGGAAATAAAGAACAAGCTAAAGTATAATCCCCTACTGTAAAAAAATAACCCATACATAATGTATGGGTTATTTTTTTATTTGAGAAATAATAAATATTATTTTATTTCAGTATCCCTTATTACAGTCTCTGTTTCAATTTTTATTTCTGGTTTCGGAACTTCATTTATAATTTCAGGAATTATTTTTTCTGTATTTGATTTATAATTTAAAACTTCACGATATAATAGTATTACTAAAATCATTCCAAGAGGATAAGTGATAAGAATTCCTACCCCTAATGCGAATAATCCTCCAATTATAAAAAGGAAAATCAACAACATCTTACCTAAGATATTCCAAACAATACTCTTTGTCATTCTCCAAGATTCACTAATATTTTTACCAGACCCCTGATCTTTATCAACAGAAAGATAAATTGCTGGACTTAAACGAGACATAAAGTATAAAGATATAATTATCGCAATAATTATCGCAATAATTAGCGAGGTAACAGCAAATAATTTTATTCCAAAAACAACAGCCAGTAATAAAATAGGGACTATAACGATACCAACTACTGCAAGTAAGCACCAGGACACAACCAGTGTTGTTAGAATAAAACTAAGAAACTTTTTATAAGTGGGTTGAGATTCCCTAGAGAATGGATTAAAACTTTTTCCATCAATCATATCCAATGTTGCTCTAATCCATAAATAAGAAAAATAGCTACTAATAAACCAAGAAACTATTGCCGTAAAAAAACCAATCCAAGAGTCTTCTTTAAAATTATTCAAGATAGAATTTATTGCTAATTGATAAACAACAATAACAATAACAAATATAATTATGTTGTTGAGATTATTTTTAAATAAGTTCCAAGCTTTCTTTATATTTTCACCAATCTTAAATGTAAATTCCATATAATATATCGTTAAATGATTAATATTTATATTATAACATATAAATAGCACAGACTACCATTATAAACACACCACCAAAGGTGGGTGTTTATAATGGTAGTTTTTATTTATTAGATTATTGAACGATACTATTTAAAACTATGGGCGTTTTTGTTTTTGGAATCCCTTTACTTATTTTTTTTGTTGCTTTTTTAATATGTCTTTTAGCTGAGATAACTTTAGTTTTTTGTTTTACGTCTAGAGTTGTATCTTTATGCATTTTAGTAACAACTGGTTTATTCCCTATATCACTCACACTTACACTGGGAAGAGAAGAGGCAAAACTTGCATTTGTTAGACCCATAATTCCCATTGTTGCTACTAGAGCAAGCATTGCTAATTTTTGTCTTTTGTATGCTTTCATATTTTTATTAATATATTTTTAAAATTATTATTTGTAATACTTCATACGACCAAGTGTGAAGTATTATAAGTATAGATGGGTGGCGTGAAGAATTTATGAAGTCTGTCTCTTTATTTAAGCTTTTGGTATTTTAATAAAAACAGAAGTTCCAATTCCTATTTTACTTTCAATACTAATACTACCATCATGTTGTTCAATAATCTGCCTGGCGATTGGTAATCCAAGCCCTGATCCAGATTTATCATTTCTCGAGTGTGAAGCCTTGTAAAACCTATCAAAAACATGAGGTAAATCTATATCCGAGATTCCCACCCCAGTATCAGAAATCTTAATTACAAATAAGGATCGTTGCCCTAATATTTCTATATGAATAGCACCATTATTATTCGTATAATTAATGGCATTTTGTAAAATATTCTGAACTGCTCTCTCAAAATTATATGGGTGTATTTTAATCTCCCCCTTTGCCTTATCTATTAAATCTATAGAAATATTTTTTAAGACGGCTTGACCTTTCATTTTATCAACAATTTTTAAAATAGGAGTCTCGATTAAAACTTTAACCATATCGCACTCAGATACTGGTTGTTCCGTACGTGCAATAATAAGTAAATCAGAAATAAGAGCTGACATACTACTCGCCTCTTCCAAGTTACTTTTGAATACATTTCTACATTCTTCAATCGAGATATTATCATCATTAAGAGCAACCTCTGTTTCAGTTGTAATAATAGATAATGGGGTCCGCAAGTCATGTGAGGCATCAGCGCTAAATCTTTTTTGCGCATCCAGTGCTTTTTTAATTGGTTGTAAAGTTTTTCCTGCCAAAAAATAACTGGCAATACCTATCAAAATAAGAAGAAGACTATCAAGAGTAAAGACTAGTGTTTCTATACTATTATTGGCAGCAAGGAGAGCATCAGCCAAAACTTCACCTTGCTCAATCCTTAGAGTAAATGATTCTTCAATATTACTTTCAACTGTAACAATCAAAACAGCACTGAATGTAAAAAGCACAAAAACCATTATCCCCATATAATATAATGTTAAACGGATACGTGCTTTTTCAAACATATTATTTTTAACTCTGCGGCTTAAATCGATAACCGACGCCATGAATTGTTTCAAATAGGTTTTCATTTTTATTTTGTAGCTTACGACGCAAATTTTTTATATGAACATCGACCACATTACTAAATCCTTCAAAGGCAAAATCCCAGACATGACTCATAATTTTATCCCTAGTTAGTACTTCATTTGGATGCCGCATAAACTGTTCCAGAATTGCAAACTCTTTTGTTGTTAAAGTAATTTCTTTTTTATTTTTTATAACTCTCCGACTGATTGTATTTAAGGTTATATTTCCAATTGTAATCTCTGGAGATAGAACCTCAACTGGTCTTCTCAGAATTGCACCTATGCGAGCAAGTAGTTCAGCAAAGGCAAAAGGTTTTACGAGATAATCATCGGCTCCAATATTCAAACCAGTTATCTTATCATCGAGGGTATCTTTTGCTGTTAGCATTAAAACTGGTATCTTAATTTTTTGCTGTCTTAATGATTTACAAATAGTGATACCGTCAGTCGTAGGAAGCATAATATCTAAAATTACTAAATCGTAATCTGTATGATTATATTCTAATCTACGTAATCCTTGGCCACCATCATAAAGAGCATCCGCCACATAACCATTATGTTCCAGACCTTTTTTTATGGATAAGGCCAATTTTTCTTGATCTTCAATAATTAATATTCTCATACTATATATTATGATAGCAATTTATGAAGAATTCATGAAGTG
>JBBRVK010000072.1:0-3089 GCA_038247045.1 Minisyncoccia bacterium
GCTTTTCGCTCCCTACACGAAAGAGAAGCAGTTCTCTTTCTCCACGGAGCAAAAGAAAACACCCTCTTTCGAGGGGTTTTCATTTGCTCCGTGGGTAGGGATCGAACCTACGACCAATCGCTTAACAGGCGACCGCTCTACCGCTGAGCTACCACGGAATATCTTTTACGGTTATCTAAACTATTAACTTCTCTTGAACTATCTCTTAGTGTTCGCCTTACAGGAACTGTACACCTTTCACATTTTGATTACAAAATATTCAAGGTCTTGCGCTTTAGATCCCTTACCCAAAGCTCACTCTACCGCTCTGCTACCACGGAATATCTTTTACGGTTATCTAAACTATTAAACCTTAACTGAAACTATCACTCCATTGTTTTAATGCTACGGAATAATCAAACTCACCATTTGATAGTAGCAAAATACCACCAAAAAGTAAAATGCCACCCAAATAACAAAACAACCTTTTGATTTAAAATCAAAAGGTTTTTTTTATCTGAAGGTCTAAATTAGTGAACTGCAGTTACGTGAGTATCGCCTGACATAGATTTACTTATCATACGAGCTATTATTACAATAGCTAATATTAGAAGGATAACGATAAACCATTGAAAGACTGAACTTGGCATAAAACTACCGGAGCCGTTTACTGTTAGAGCAGTTAAACCATTATTGTCTGTTGTAGCTGTTTGACCAACGATAACTTGCTGAGGATTATTGTATCCATAAGCACTTGCTGTATTTGGATTATAATCATAACTAACATAATTACCAGGACCATTTGTGCTTACAGTATTTACTGTTGTTACAGGAACTGTTTTTACTGCGTTTACAGTATTAACATATTGAACTGGTTGCTGAACGTATTGAACTTGCGGTGCAGCTTGTACATATTTTATCTGAGCTGGTTGCTGAACGTATTTTATTTGAGCTGGTAATTGAACATATTGAACTGGTTGCTGAACGTATTGAACTTGCGGTGCAGCTTGCATGTAAGTATAAGGTTGCTGAGCATAGTTAACTGTTTGCTGTGCTGTATTATTGTAATAACCATTATTATAATTATCATATGAACTACTTGAGCTGACATATGAAGTACCAGAGTACCCAGGAGCATAAGATGATGAGTCAATGTAATTAGCAGATGCTTGATTTAACCCTAAAAGAGAAAAAGCAACAACACCAAGGACTATTAATTTTTTAAATGTTTTATTTTTCATAAGTAGTATTATATCATACAAACATACCTTTTGTCAAGCACCATAGCGACCCCTATATACCTTGATAAATAAGGATAATTCTATTATGATGAACAAACAAGCTTTATCGAGTATTTTACAAATAATTCCAAAAAATAAATTATGAGCATAAAAAAACCACAAAAATCTGTCAGATTAGATGGCCATATCTCCCCCATTCACTACAATCTCGTTATAAAACCTGATATTCTTTCCTCTGTATATTCTGGAACTGAAATTATAAAAATAAAAATAAATAAAGATACAAAAGAAATAACACTCCACTCTAAAGACACCAAAATAGAAACAGTTAGGTATATAAATAGAAAAGAAGAACAATTTGCGGTTAAAATTACTTATGATACAAAAAAAGAAACTGTAACTTTTTATTTTAAGAATGAAATTAAAAAAGGACAGGGGAAGTTATCAATTATTTTTGCTGGAATTATAAATGATCATCTACGAGGATTTTATAAAAGTAAATATATTCTAAATGGAGAAGAAAAATATTTAGCTACAACTCAATTTGAAGCGACAGACGCAAGACGATGCTTTCCTTGTTTTGACGAACCCTCAATAAAAGCAATTTTTGAAGTTTCTTTAATAATCCCAAACAATCACACTGCTATTTCAAATACTCTTCCTGTTAGTATCAAAGAACACAGTGCTGGATACAACATCGTTTCATTCTCCCCCACCCCTGTCATGTCGACTTACTTGCTCGCTTTTATTATCGGAGAATTTGAATACTTAGAAGGACATACAAAAGATAAAGTTTGTGTCCGTGTCTACACGACTATAGGAAAAAAACACCATGCAAAGTTTGCTCTAGATGTGGCAATCAAGTCCGTAGAGTTTTACAATGAATATTTTGATATACCTTACCCATTACCAACACTCGATCTAATCGCGATACCAGACTTTGAAAGTGCAGCGATGGAAAACTGGGGAGCCGTGACCTTCCGTGAGTCATCATTGCTAGTAGACGAAGAAAACACATCCCTTTCAAACAAACAATGGATTGCAATTGTCATAGCTCATGAATTGGCTCACCAATGGTTTGGAAACCTTGTCACAATGCACTGGTGGACCGACCTATGGCTCAACGAAGGATTTGCTTCTTATATGGAGAATTTCTGTATCAACAAACTATTTCCTAGTTGGAAAATATGGGAATTATATTTAGCTGACCGTTATGCACTAGCCTTAAAACTAGACGCCCTTTCAAATTCGCACCCAATAGAGATTGAAGTAAATCACCCTGATGAAATAAATGAAATATTCGATATGGTCTCTTATGCAAAAGGTTCAGCTATCATTAGGCAACTTGCTGAATATTTAGGCGAAGATGTTTTTCGAGATGGACTACGACACTATCTAAAAAAACACAGTTACAAAAACACGGAAACAAAAGACCTATGGACTTCTTTTGAGAAGGCCAGCAAAGAGCCGGTCGTAAAATTAATGGAAACTTGGACAAAAGAAACAGGATACCCCCTCCTGTCTACCGTCAAAAAGGATAATGGTTTTTGGATTACTCAAGAAAGATTTTTCTCTAGTAGAATTTCCGCAAAGAAAAATAAAAATAATATTTTATGGCAGATACCTATAAGTTATGAAAGTAATAAAATTTTAGACGAAAAAAGCTCGGAAATTTTTAAAACTTTAATTACCAAAAAATCAATACCCCTAATAGGAAAAAGTATTGGTAAAATTAATAAAGAAGAAGGTTCTTTTGTTAGAGTTCGATACGATTCTGAAACACTGGCGAAACTTAAAGAAGAAATAAAGAATGGTAGTCTTTCTGTTAAAGACAGACTAGGAATCATCCGAGATTTATTTGCATTAGCA
>JBBRVK010000073.1:0-3082 GCA_038247045.1 Minisyncoccia bacterium
GGGTTGGTACATAATTTGACCATTCAGATTGAGTTATGTTAACCAATTGAGAGACAGCCAATTTTAGTGTATCTACAATTTGTATGGAAAATTCTTCGTCTATAGCATTATACATATGAATATAACAAAATATTTCATGTTCTGAGTTAAACTCTATACGGTTATTCAAATTTGCTATAGCATAGTTTTTTAACGAATAAATATCTAGATTATTAAGATATTCTTTATACTTATAAAGATAGCCTATTAATTCAGCAGAAGGATTTCCCCATGAATAATCAATAACAGTCATATTTATATCATTTCTAAATTCCCACCAAGGTGCATGAGGATAGCTGTAAGTGGTAAACTAAAACCATGAGATTTAGGAAAATAAGAACCCGGAATAATTTCCAAATAACCACAAAAACAAACACCTTTTCTGTACAATAGAATTGAAGAGGTGATGAGAATTGAAAAGATTGAAGGGCTGGAAATTGTTTGGTGAAATTAAAGAAATGAAGGAGAGAGGATTTAATAAATCTCAGACATCAAGAAACTTATTGATTGATTTTGAAACGGTATCAAATTATTGGAATATGACACCTGATGAATATGCTAAATTACTGGAAAAGAGAAAAAATAGAGTTAAAAAGCTAGACCAATATGAGGAAGAAATTATATCGTGGTTGAGGGATTATCCAGATATGAGTACTTCGCAAATATTTGACTGGTTGGAAGAAAAGTATGGAAGTATGGATTGCACTGATAGGAGTGCTAGAAACTTTTTAAGCTGCATAAGGACTGAATATAAGATTCCAAAAATAAAGCATATACGGCAGTATGAAGCGGTTGCTGATCTTCCAATGGGATATCAAGCGCAGGTAGATTTTGGACAAATATGGCTTAAGACAGATAAGGGCAATAGAATTAAACTTTACTGTTTCACGATGGTTCTTTCCCATTCTAGATACAAATTTGCATTATGGATGGATAGGCCATTTACAAGCATAGATTTTGTACAAGCTCATGATATGGCTTTTAAACACTTAGGAGGTATGCCTATTGAAATTGTGTATGACCAAGACAGAATTCTAGCGGTGAATGAAAATTATGGTGATATCATATTTACTGAAGAATTTCAAAAATACATAGACATAATGAAATTCAAAGTATACTTATGCAGAGGATTTGATCCAGCTAGTAAGGGCCGAATTGAGGCCGTGGTTAAATTTGTTAAATATAACTTTGCTGAACATAGAACCTTTTATGACATCGCCACATTTAACGAAGAATGCCAATCATGGCTTGAAAGGACAGGAAATGGAAAGATACATGGAACAACAAAAAAGATACCAAAAGAAGTGTTTGCTCTAGAAAAGGAACATCTTCTTCCGATACCTAATGTGGTTAATGAATTATCATCTAATACAAGTTTAACCTATGTTGTAAGGAAAGACAATACTATTTTGTACAAACAAAACAGGTATGCTGTTCCTAAAGGGACCTACTCACCAGGCAAAAGCGTTAAGCTTGAAATAGATAGTGATTTAGTAGTAATCACTGATATAGAAACAAAAATATTGATTACAAAACATAAATTAAGCAAAGAAAAAGGCAAGCTGATAAAGATAACTCATCCAGAAAGAGAGAGGGATACAAAGCTTGAAGATATGTATAACGAGGTTTTAGTTCTACTTGGCAGTGGTGATGATTCAATACAGTTTTTAAATAGCATAAAAGAGCTAAAACCTAGATATATGAGGGATCAACTAAGTGTTATTAAAAAATCTGTTGCAGCTACTTCCGCAGCAATAATAAGGGACTCTTTGGATTACTGTATTAAAAGAAATCTATTTAGCGCTACTCTTTTTAATGACACAATATTATTTATGAAGGATAAACAAACTACCTCTGAACATGTTAAACAGCCTCAAAGTAATCCTATACCTGAAAAGTACAGAAATATTAAGACACAGGTTAGAGATACCAATGAATACAAACAGGCAATGGAGGGATAAAAAATGAGCAAAATAGAGGATTTAAAGCAGCAGGGACAAACACTTAAGCTTTACAACCTATGCGAGTGTGTAGAGACATTAATAAAGGATGCGGAGCTTAAGGATAGCTCTTACCAAGAATTTTTGGAAACAGTGCTTGAAGGGGAAATAAAGACTAAAGAAAAGAGGGCACAAGAGATACGTTTAAAGAATGCCTGTTTCCCAACTATAAAGACATTGGATAATTTTGACTTTGATTTTCAAAAATCAATCTCTAAGAAAAAAATCAATAGACTTCTTGATATGGATTGGATAGATGACATCTTTAATTTGATTTTTTTAGGGCCGCCAGGCGTTGGTAAAACTCACATTTGTCTTGCTCTTGGATACAAAGCTATTGAGATGGGATATAGAGTTACGTACACTACGATGGATCATCTAATGTACGCACTGAAGACCTCTGATATATCAAGGAAAAGCAAGAGTAAAGTAAATAAAATTCATTCCTCAGACCTCGTTATTATTGACGAGGTGGGGTATCTCCCTATAACACGCGATGAAGCCAATCTGTTTTTTAAACTTGTATCAGAGCTCTACGAGCAGACATCCATAATTATCACATCAAATAAAGGATTTGAAGACTGGAATGAATTACTAGGTGACCCTGCTTTAACCACTGCAATATTAGATAGACTGACTTATAAATGTGAACTTTTCAACATTACTGGCAAGAGTTATAGATTAGAACACAGACAATCATTATCTTAAATGTTAATTATTAACTGGGATTTATTCAAGGAAATTAATTTCCTAAATTTCACGGAAAGTACTTGCCATTTACACAGCTTAGTGTAATTAGGCAATATCTTATATTATAGGCTTAATTCTATGCAAACCTAATTAGCTCTTTCCTATTAGCTAGCCATAAATCAGGGTTTTTCACTTCCTTTCTTACTTTAATTATATTTTTATTTACCATAGACCATTTTTTCCATTCATTGTAAAAATAAAATTTATCTTTAAATTTATTCTCTACGAATTTGCTTTTTAATATTTTGGGGATTTTTTCTTTGAATTTATAACTACGCCTACCTATAACCATA
>JBBRVK010000074.1:0-3051 GCA_038247045.1 Minisyncoccia bacterium
AAATTATGGAAGAAAAAGAAGTTGTTATTAGTATTCGCAGGTATAGCGAAGCGCTTAAACTTATGGTTTGCAAA
This sequence comes from Minisyncoccia bacterium, assembly GCA_038247045.1. Taxonomy (GTDB): domain Bacteria; phylum Patescibacteriota; class Minisyncoccia; order Phycocordibacterales; family UBA9973; genus UBA8515. The sequence goes on from JBBRVK010000074.1 coordinate 75, forward strand.
GAACATGTCGAGCAGGGTGTTGGCCCCTAGCTATCGGTAGTTTGCGAAGCAATTTTATAGCTGTCTTTAGTTTGTAACTAAAAGACGTTCCTTATAATTTCATCATGAGCGATGGAGGCTACAAAATCAGCAACTCGGGCTGTTCGACTTTCCCCCAAAAAGCCCCAAATGCTATTTATAAAGCTTAAAACAGCTGCAAAATATATACCTGAAAATCAGGTAGTTAGGTGTAGTTATATAGAATTTGTAATGGCGGTTGACAGATAATAAGGATTTCAAATCCTGTTTATTTTGGTTCGGGATTGCAAATCCCCGAACAGCCAATAAATAAATCTTTCGGAAAAACTAAGCATGCTAATGTATATCTATATAAATATGTTAAGAGTAAATAAATTGTTACTGATGTTTAATTTTATTTTTTGTACAGAAATTTATGCACAATCAACAAAGTTTGTTGGATACAAAGAAAATATTCCAATTTTTTATGATACTAGTGGAATATTATATCAGTTCGAGGGAAATAACTTTAAAATTTATTCACACTTCATAAAACATGCTGTAGTTAAAGATTACAATAACGATACTGTATACTATGAGCTTTCGAAAAATAAAATTTATTTACCTTATGTTAAAACTAATAATCTTCAACAAAAAATTGATTTAGCTTTTCCCAAAACATATACTTGTCTAGCAAACGATGGGTCAATATTTTATTCAGATGGAAATGAGGAGATAAAAGTTATTAAAAACAATAAAATATATAATACCAACATAAAAGGATTTGTCTCTCACTTTGTAAAGGGTTATTTATATTTTTATACAATTCAAAAGCCTAATGACCCCGATGCGTCTTATGATATATATGAGATTAGTAGAGTAAAAGTAAAAAGCTCAGGATTTGGAAAAGTAGAGAGATTAATTAAAGACGTAACGGGAGAGTTTTTCTATGTTTCTCCACAAAATGACAAAATCATATTTGATAAGACTATAAAAGGGGTTGGTTATAAATATATTTTTGATGTTAATTCGAAAGATATCAAGCCAATTAAGAAAGATGATCCATTATTGAATTTCCCTATCATTTGTAATAATAATACTGAAATATTATTTTATAGTTCTGACAGAAAGAAGATAAATTTAATTAAAATTCCCTGACAGGCATAGATTTGGATATTGAAGGCAACGACTATGAGAGAATTCGCTTCTTAAACTTTGCAACCACCGAACCCAGCTATATCGACCCTACTCAATACAAAACGGGAGAATCTAAAGAAAATAAATGGTCAAGTATTTACTTTTACAACAAAAACAAAGCAGACGAACTGATATTTAATTTTACTATTTTTGACGATGACTACAAAGAAAAAAGGGATAGTTTGAAGAAGTATTTGTGGGGGAAAGTTGATTTGATTGATTTCTCAGATTTAAAGGATGTGTTTAAAAGCACTCCAGATGAGAAATTAAAGAAGGTAGTTAATGCGTTCAATAAATATGCGGGCGATTACGAAATAAATACACCAAAGAAAATCGCACATTTTTTTGGGCAAATTGGGGCGGAAACTTCCTTAACAAACTTAGCTGAAGACTCATATTCTAAAAGTGGTATGCTAAGTTCTTCCTTAACAAGGACCTGTAGGTCTTCGGGAAATGGATATGTATTAAAATATTGTGATTTATTTACCAATTATGAAACTGAAAGTACCAACACATGTCCCTTTCCTCATTGTACCACTCAAATCACTGTAGCAGGTACATCAATAAATTTAGAGGGGGGTATTCGATATGCTACACAAGCATATATGACAGAAAAAGCATTAGAAGCAAAAAACAAGTACTTTAATGAAAAACCTAATGACAAAGATTTTTTTGACTACGTTTATGCGTGCAGATTAGGCAATGGTACTATTGATTCAAAAGATGGCTCCCGATTCAAAGGGCGGGGATATTTACAAATGACAGGGCATTATAACTACAATGCGTTTCAAAAAAAATGGAATGAATTAAATGGCAGAACCAAGCCGATGAATTTTATAGATAGAACTGATTCTTCCGATGCCAACATAGAAAAAATTGAAACCGACACAGAAATATCCATGCTCTCTGCCATGGTATTTTGGGAGATGAAAGAAATTAATGATAAGATTACGGATTTATCAGATGATAATATCAAAAAAATTTCCAAAACAGTAAATGGTGGATTAAATGGTTTAGAACATAGACAGAAAATTACTAAAGAAATATATGAAAAAATTAAAGTTGAATAATTTTTGCATTATAACATCATTTGCGGTTGTTATTAATATTTCTGCTTACGCACAATTAAAGCCAAGCATAAAAAATTTACAAGGCTTGTGGAAAACAAAATTTGAAAACGGAAATATCACAACAATAAAAATAATTATTGATAATAAAATTATAGATATAGACTATGTTAAATTTAACTATAAAGCTACTGTTTTTGGAGAACCATTTGGATATTTTGGGTTTGTGGGACTCAACGATAATCCAAAGAAAATTTCGGAACTAAAAAATGAAGGAGACTTTATCAAGTTTTATTATGATTTAAATCACGATTATAACGCAAATGGTTATTTATTGGGACCCGATATTTCTTGCCCTATCTCCCTCAATGAAGATTTAGAGAATGACCCTGAACCCAAAGTTATGTACCTTTATTTTCGAGGCACACCCGATGCATATTCAAAAATAGACACAATACCTTCTGAAATTCTACTTTTATTGCGTAAAAATAAAGCAGATTGGAAAAAATATGCAGACTTTATCGGAATGAAACAAAGAGCCATAAAGTCAGAAAAAGTTTTTATTTATAGCACCCCTGAATCAATTACCAAAATGTATTTAATGAAAAACGATACGGTGGAGTTTTTGGAAGAAAAAGGCGAGTGGGTGAAATTTAGATTTTACGGTAAAAAGCTTATTAAAGGCTGGTTAAAAAAGGAAAATATTAAGTTTTAAG
>JBBRVK010000075.1:0-3020 GCA_038247045.1 Minisyncoccia bacterium
AATTAAATATATTTAAAAAAATTGATAATTTATGAAACCACAATTACTTATACATACAATTTCAGATGAAGTTGTAGAATTTAAAAGAGAAACAGATGTAAGAAATAATATGAGTATATCTATTAAACTAAGTGTGGCAACTACCGGAATAGGTGATTTTTCTAAGTATATTGATCCTATGTATGGGTATAATAATGATGATTTACTTATTGATATTCTTACTGGAGTTATTCCAATTATAGGCATAAAATCATAAATATTAAAAATATGGAACGTAAAAAGAATCCAGTTTTTAGAAAGGCAGATGCTATACTTACAGGTGATTGGCACTTGCGTGAAGATAAACCTACATGTAGAACAGATGATTTTCAAGAAGAGCAATGGGATACAATAAAGTTTATCTCAGAACTTCAAAGATTCCATGATTGCCCTGTTTTACATTCTGGTGATTTATTTCATGGTTGGAAACCTTCACCTTGGCTATTATCTATGTCATCAAGATTTATACCAAAACGATTTTATACTGTATATGGACAACATGATCTCCCACAGCATAATTTTGAATTAAGAGGTAAAAGCGGAATTTACAATTTAAATGAAAACAAAAAAGTGCAAACTATTCCACCGGATAATATGGAATTTCTTTCTTGGAAACAGGAGCCTGAAAAAAAGAAAGGTGTGGAAATATTAGTTTGGCACAAAATGAATTATCAAGGAAAAGCACCTTGGCCTGGGTGCCCTGATCCTCTTGCAGCAAGTTTATTGAGAAAATACAAACAATACAAATTGATATTAACAGGAGATAATCATAAACCTTTTATTGAAAAGCATGAAGGTAGATTATTAGTAAATCCTGGAAATATTACAAGACAGTCTGCTGCTCAATATGATTATAAACCTGCTGTTTGGTTGTGGTATGAAGATTCAAATACAGTTGTGCCTGTATATCTTCCAATTAAAGAAGGTGTTATAAGCAGAGAACATATTGAAGAAAAAGAAGAACGTGATAATCGTATTGATGCTTTTATCAGTCAGTTAGATGGGGATTGGAAAACATCAGTTTCTTTTGAAGATAATTTACAATCTTTTGAAAAGGCAAATAATGTTGAGAAGTCTATTATGGAGATTATTTATAAATCACTTGAACCAATTACAAAATGAAAGACTACAAAGTATTAAAAGAGTATTTATTAGATGTTGAAGTTCCTGAAAATACAAGAACTTGGAAACCTGTTTCTCATGCTACATTAATTGATATTACTATTAAAAGTATTAATCAAGCTGGTTTCAGTATAGTAAGGGAAAGTTATACCGCTGCAAGGGATGGTAAAATTGCTAATGGTTTGTACACTATCAATTTACGAGATCAAGAAATGCAATTACAAATTGGATGGCAAAACTCCATAGATAAAAGTAAAAGTCTCAAATGGGCAATGGGTGTTCGTATTTTTATTTGTGGAAATGGTTGTGTATCTGGTGATATTGGGGCTTTTAAAAGTAAACATGTAGGTAAGATTCAAGAGTTTACTCCAGAATATATTGCTGATTATATAAAATCGGCAAGATTATTATTTAAACGTATGCAAGATGAAAGAGATTCTATGAAAACAATTGATCTTGATTCTGTTGAAAAAGCAAAAATACTTGGTGAAATGTATGTTGATAGAAATTTAATCACTTCTTCTCAATTAAGTATAATTAAAAGTGAATTGTATTCACCAACATATGAGTATGATAGTCCGGACACTTTATGGGAATTATATCAATACTGTACTTTTGCAATGAAAAACATGCACCCTGCTTTACGTATGGATGCACTTATTCAGGTTAATAAGTTCTTTAATGAATATGCAATATAAATAATAAAATTATGACAGAAAAAGATTTATACAAATTGAAAAAAGAGATAGATGAAGCAAAATCATCTGTTTCAGAAAAGCAAGGACATCTAAAAGCACTTATGAATCAATTAACAACTGATTGGAAATGTGATTCTATCAAAGCAGCTGAAAATAAAGTAAAGACCATGGAGAATGATCTTGAAGAGCTTACAGATAAAATTAACGAAAGCATAACAGAATTGGAGGAAAAATACAATGTTTAAAAAATATTTTCAAATGAAAGCTGATAAGTATGTCAGACAAATAGCAGAGATTGAAAAAGAACATACTTCAGATAGAATACTTTTGGGAGTGAATTATATATACACTTATACATATACACTTCGTGATTTAAGTCTTGCTTGGATTAATTTAAAATTAGCTGTACTTAAATCATTTCTTATTATTAAAAAATAATGACAATTGATCGAAAACAAGTCTATTTGAAATGCAAGCAAAGATGTGCTTACTGTGGTGAGAAAATAGAATTTTCACAAATGGAAGTAGATCATGTATTTTCTAAAAGACAGTGGCAATTTTCATCAAAAGAGAAAAGACCTTATCCAACAGTGGATGATATAAGAAATTTGTTACCATCTTGTCACTCTTGTAATCATTATAAAAGATCATATTCTCTTGAAGGATTTAGGCATTTAATGAAAACATTACATAAGAGAATTGAAAGTCATTATATTAATAAAGTTGCAATAAAATATGGCATAATTATAATGAGTGAATGGGATGGTTTGTTTTACTTTGAAAAAATGAAAAATCATAAAAAATTTAAAAGACATGAAATCACAAGAACAAATTGAGGAAGCCTTAAATAATGCTAAAATGGCATTGCAAATAATTGAAAAAGAAATGTACCCTTTATTATCTGGCAGGAAACAATCATTATCAATGGGTGAAATAAAGAGTTTTAATACTTATTTAGAAAAGAAAATTAAAATTGAATCTGCAATTGAAACATTACAATATGTACTTAATATTCCATAATATGCTACAAAAAGAAGTTATTCAGCGTCAATTAGATGAAACAGAAAAGGCTTTATTGGATTTTAAGTATAATTACATTCAATTATGTGAGGGTGACAGACTTTCAAAACAAGGTGAACTTTTACAAAAAACAATAAACCA
>JBBRVK010000076.1:0-3002 GCA_038247045.1 Minisyncoccia bacterium
CCTTTGCATTAGAAATACAATCTAGAACCGTATCTCTTTTTAGGTCTTCAAAATTGTATTGTTCTAAGGTATTGAGAAATATATTGATTGAGTCTATAAGTTTAAAATTAGTATTACTTTTGACATAGCTTAGCGCCGAAAGTATGTAGTCTTTAGAAATTCTTGTCCCTGCTGAGTTTACTCTTTCAAAAATATCAACTGCGCTATTAATATCACTTCCTTTAATCTCTACATATGGCACTTTATATTTATGTAAAGTGTCATGCAGATTCCTTAATCTATCTATATAAATATTTTTATCATTTTCTGAAATTGGTGATTTATCCATCTCTCTTAAATAAGTGAATAATTCACGATTGTCATATATTTTGTAAAGCTCAACTGCAAGATTTTTCTTAGTCTTAATAAAGTTATTTTCTTCGATATCAAAATAAATTAAGAAATCATTCATCTTTTTAGGGTTTTTCTCATCGTCAAAGTTTTTAGGATTGATCAAAACTCCAAATAGTGTAGATATTCGTTGAAATCCGTCTAATATATATTTGAAATCGTCTGTTTTTTTGTTGATAATATATGGACCAATTTCGTTGTCAGTGTCATAAACTCCTTCTGCTTTCCAAAAAAGAAGACTACCTATCGGATATCCACGTAAAATACTGTCAAACAATTGGATCATTTGATTAGATTTCCAAATAAATTCTCTTTGAAATTCAGGGATTTTATAACTTCCATTTGCCACATCTACTAAGAGATCTTCAAGGTATGCAATATCAGGTTTAACAGTTATTTTATTGTTCATCATATTTTTACTATCCCAGAAAACTATGTAATCTATACGGTTATTTATATTATTTTCGCTATTTTGAGTAAAATTTCTTCAATCTCAGAAATTTTTTCGGCTGGTGCTTGTATGCCAACTTTATGATGCTCACATCTTTGTTCAAGAGAGTCATATGAAAACGGAGCAAGAAACATATTTGGAAATTGCTCTTTAGCCTTATTTTTTCCTATACTTATATAATAGTCCTTAGGCTTACCTTCGGGTTTGTAATACTGAATAAAATCTATTTCTGAGGGAGATAATCTTTTTAAGTTAGATTTGTGAATATCAGTCAAGTCAGTTATATTTTCAATAATTATATCTATAGGTATATAGTTTTCGATACACCTCTTGAAAAGCATATGCCACACAATTAAATCATTTTCTTCATAAATTAAGTCATTCACGGACGGTGGAATACTAATTTCTCTTGCTTTTAGGTATTCAAAGAGATTTTTATACTCTTGTTTAAAGTCATTTTCATTCTTTTTATCACTATCAAAAAGAACCATCAATTTAAATTTATAAATATTTTGGTAAACACCATTTACCCAACTTTCAATTTGGGATTTTATTCCACTTCCACCCGCATGATCATAAGTTAAATAGTGTGGAGAATCTAGCGACTTTTTTATTAATTTATATATGTTTTTTCGGATTCCATATGACTGATATTTATCTATCATCCCTGTAATAAATTTCCAGTCATTAGGATTATTTTCAATAACAATTAATGAACGCTCCATAATTATTCTATAAGCATCATTTGGATGTACTTCTGTCGAATTAATTCCAATTGTAAAATGAGTTAAGTAATCTCTATATAATTTAGTAATAGGCTTTGTAAGAATATTATTAATATATTCTTCTAGTTCTCTTTTTCGTGCATTAGACAGGTATTCTTTAGCAATTTCATTCTCATTAAAAATATATCTATTCTCATCATTGAAGAAAATACTGGCAACGCTTTTAGTCTCAATAAAGTGGTTCTGATTATCTTTTTTAATAAGCTCAATAAGTATATCTGCTAATTTACTTTGTATGCTATGATTCTGAGTCTGGAAAATTCTATCACTGAAAGATATAATCATATTTATTCTTGCTCTTCTTTTCGTTTGATAGCTTTTTGCATTTCTAGGATTTCTTTTAAGCTTTCGTTAAAAACACCTTCTGGCCAGTCATCCAAAACACCATTTTCATCAACTATAATCTCCTTAAGCTCTTTTCCTTTCAACTCTGCATCTTCTATCCAGTAAATTACCAGATCGTCTTTTGTAAAACCAAAATCATTTTCAACTATTAGCTTGCGAAGCCGCAAAAGTATGTTTTCAGAATGGGTTTCAATAATAAAAGTTTGGTTGTTTTCCTTGGCTGACCTTGCAAATAGCTCCGCCAAATCAGCATGAGCCGCAGGATGTAAATGTAACTCTGGCTGCTCTAAAACAACTATAGAATCGGGTCTATTTACATTTGCACGAACTACTAAAGGCAGAGCTTGATTCATTCCCTGTCCAACATCCACAAGATTAATGCTGATGTTATCTTTAGTAAGTAAAATTTGTATAAGTGGTTGCATAATTGTATTTTTAACCTCTAATTTCCAGCCATCAAAATGTTTCTCGTACCATAAACCTACATTTTGGTGTAGTTTATTACCTTCCTGATGTATGCTCATCCCAAGCATAAGGTAAGCATTTTTTCCACTGATCCCAGTGTCTTTAAATTGGGTCTGTCCTGTTAAATAAAAATTTCTTTCAGGCAAAGTTCTAAATGGTCCAATGTAATCAACATCAATTCTTAACTTGTCAAATATTTTTTTACTTTCTTCACGATTAGGAAAATCGTTAGGTATAAAGCCTTTAAAATTAATACTCCATTCCTTATCATTCTCGTCAAAATAGCTGTCTTCTTCTAATCTAAGTCCGAACTGATGTCTATCATCCTTATATTTCCATTCCACAATTTTTAATCCATAACTAACTTTGGAAGCTTTCCCATCTTTGGAAGCTTTCCCATCAGCTTGATGAAACAACATAATCTCTATCTGTACATCATTTTCAAATGTAAGATTAAAATTTAACGGTTTCCCTGCTGTGCTATTTCCGAAAAACAAATTTTTAAAGTCTTCGCCTAACTCAACTCCATAATTGTTAAGCAATAGAGGCTCATCTATTTCACCTGA
>JBBRVK010000077.1:0-2862 GCA_038247045.1 Minisyncoccia bacterium
TACATACTACCAACCTCTGTTGTTATTGAAAGTGCAATTTTTTCCTGAAAAGTTAAACTATCCTTATGTTCTTTGTTTATGTTTCTTATTGCCATATTTATATTATAAAAAATTAAAATCCTAAAAGCGCCTTACACAGGAAGGCGCTTTTTGTATTATTTACTGACAATCCCTTTGGTTTTTCTATTAACAATTAGATCTGATTTTAAACTCTTTCTTTTTTTCATTCCAATAACAATTTCATTGTTTTTTATAGAAGCTGTAACAATTTCTCCTTTCTTTAAACTTTTATTAATAATAAAAGTTGCGATTGGATTTAAAATTTTATTTTGAATTAATCTATTTAAAGGTCTTGCTCCATAGTGTGGATTGTATCCTTCCTTAGCTAAATAAGTTAGAGCTTCATCTGATATTTCGAATTCTATTTCTTTTGAAGTTAATCTATCTCTAACAACATTTATTTTTAGGTCAACAATGTGTCTAATAACTTCTAGTGACAAAATATCAAAGACAATAACATCATCTAATCTATTTAAAAATTCTGGTCGGAAAAAATCTTTTAGAGAGTCCATCACTTTGTCTTTTGTCTGAACGTACTCGTCTTTTTTTGTATTATTTGTGAACCCTAATGTTTCCATTTTCTCAATAAACTGAGAACCAATATTTGAAGTAAGGATAATAACTGTATTTTTAAAGTTTACAACTCGACCCTTAGCATCTGTTAGACGACCCTCATCAAGAACTTGCAGTAAAACATTAAATACTTCAGGATGAGCTTTTTCAACTTCATCAAATAAAACGACAGAATATGGACGATGGCGAACTGCTTCCGTAAGATTTCCCGACTCATCATAACCAACATATCCAGGTGGTGAGCCAATAAGCTTTGAGATACTATGTCTTTCCATATACTCACTCATATCAACTCGTATAAGAGCTTTATCGTCGTTGAACATAAATTGAGCTAAAGCTTTTGTGAGTTCTGTTTTCCCTACTCCTGTTGGTCCAAGAAAAATAAACGAACCAATTGGTTTATTGGGGTCTGATATCCCAGCTCTATTTCGGCGAATAACATCGGCAATTTTACCAATAGCTTCTTCTTGCCCAATGACACGAGAATGCAACAACTCTTCCATTTTAGATAATTTCTCTCTTTCTTCCTCCAACATCTTATTTAGTGGAATACCAGTCCAACGAGATACAACTAGTGCTATATCTTCGGCGGTAATTTCTTCTTTTAAGATTCTACGAGATTTTTGTAATTTCTTTAATCTTAAAATTTTAACATCTAGTTTCTTTTTTAAATCAGGCACCTCTCCATAACGAATTTCCGCGGCCCGAGCTAGGTCAGCCCGAATTTCAGAATTCTCACCTTCTACTCGAAGTGCTTCTAATTCTTTTTTGATAGCTCTAATTTCAGAAACTGTCTCTTTTTCATTTTTCCATTTTAATTCTATTTCGTGAGTTTTTTCTTTAAGATTACTAATTTCTTTATCAATATCCTTAACTCTATTTTGTGTATTTTTATTTATTTTTGATTTACTATTATCAATAGAAATTTCTTTAATCAAGGCTTCTCTTTCTATTTCAAAACGCATAATTTTGCGATGAGCATCTTCTAAAACTGGTGGCTTATTTTCAAGAGCAATACGTAGAGCCGAAGAAGCTTCATCTATTAAATCCACCGCCTTATCTGGAAGATATCTATTTGTTATATAACGAGTCGAAAGATTTACTGCGGAAATTATAGCGTCGTCTGTAATACGAACCCCATGAAATAGTTCGTATTTTTCTTTAAGTCCACGCAATATGGCAATCGTATCATCTACACTTGGCTCATCTATATATACAGGTTGAAATCTTCGAGCAAGAGCTGGGTCTTTCTCTATATGTTTTTGGTACTCTTTTAAAGTTGTAGCTCCGATTGCTAGAAGTTCCCCCCTTGCAAGAGCAGGCTTTAACATATTAGAAGCATCGAGAGAACCTTCCGAAGAACCTGCCCCAACAATAGTGTGAATTTCATCAATAAAAAGGATAATCTTATCGTCAGACCTTTCAATTTCTTTTAAAATACCATTTAATCTTTCTTCAAACTCTCCACGATATTTTGTTCCAGCTAGTAATAATCCTAAATCAAGAGAGACGACTTCCTTATCTTTTAAACTCTCTGGTACGTCATTTTTAGCAATTCTCTGGGCTAAGGCTTCTGCTACCGCAGTTTTCCCAGTTCCAGCTTCCCCTATTAAAATAGGATTATTTTTGGTTCGACGAGAAAGTATCTGCATCATTCTCATAATTTCTGTATCACGACCAATAACTGGATCTAACTTATCCTGACGAGCAAGCTGTGTTAAATTTCTAGTAAATTTATTAATCAACTTAGATTTTTTAGGAGTATTTATTTCTGTTCCTTTTTCTTTTCTTAATTGATTTAAAACCTCAAGAACCTGTTCTTTACTTATTTTAAACTTACCTAAAAGTTCTCGAGCTTCCCCTGGTGTCTCAAGCAATGAAACAAACAAATGTTCGGTTGAAACAAAGTCATCTTTTATTGAAGTAGCAATTTTACTAGAATTTTCAATTGTCTGTGCTAAGTCTGGAGTTAAATATATTTGATACGAAGGAGACAATGTATTTCTATTTTCCGGCGACTCAATCATCTCGCTTAAATTATCAATCAAGAGAGTTGTATCAACTTCCATTTTATCTAAAACAGAAACAACAACTGAATCTTCTTGTATTAAAAGAGCTGTGAGTAAATGAAGTGCATTTACATGATTCTGACCACGTTCAATAGCTAGCTCATGAGCTTTTCGAATGACTTCTTTTGCTTTAGTTGTAAAATTATTGAATGGGGGCATA
>JBBRVK010000078.1:0-2802 GCA_038247045.1 Minisyncoccia bacterium
AAGTCGGGCAAGTTTGAAAAATGGCTGACTTCAAATACCAAGCTTTATACTTATCCAGATGGCAAAATTATAGAAGTGAAGCGAGATGGAACGTTCTCTTTGATTAGCGAACGGTCTTTTTGTGTGGGAGAAGATTTAGTATGACTTAGAAAAACCGCCAATTTTCTCTTTTTAGAAGAAGTAAGAAAAACATTTAAATAAATTTCTTCACTTCTATTGCTTTGTTCCATTCTATAGATTACAATATTGGAAAAATATTTTAATGGGGAGAGCACTTACATATTATTGTTCTACTTGTAATTACAAGGCTATTACATGTGCTGGACGTACCGCTACTTTTTCAGCTAGACTAAACACTTTTGTTTGCCTGAAATGCAAGGAGGTAATGGATATTGCGACTCACTATATTCACCGGAAACCCGTTGAGAAGGATCCAGACGATCCCGAACCGCTTATGTTAATTTTCAGAGGGAAGTCTACTATTGAAGAGGTTAAGTCAATTATGTGTAACCGATGCGAGGGATCAGATTTGAAATTGTGTGACACTGTTGAGAAGCCTTGCCCGAAGTGTAATACTCCTTTAGAGATAGACCGTGATGGGATTGTGATTCTAGGCGATTAGTTTTTTAAGTTATACCGTAAGAAACAATATCTATGCTAAGCAAACTTCAAAATTTGGATGAGATTTTTAATGCAATAATCTTAAGAATTCCTGATTACCAAAGAGGATATTCATGGGAAAAGGAACAACTTGAAGCATTGTGGACCGACTTAGGAAACATTCGAACGGACTCTTTCCATTTTACCGGAATCCTAACGTTGGATGGAATTAAGGATGCTAATAGATTTCGTTGGACTAAAGAATTTGAAATAAGCAAAGATTCGAACTTAGTTTTTTCTTTGAATAAGCATTATGAACCATATTTTATAGTTGATGGTCAGCAAAGACTTGTAAGCATTTTTATAATGATTTCCTTATTAAAAGGAAGTATAGAGAGGTTTTCTCAGGAGGAAAAAGATGAGATATCAAACAAATTCATCTCGTTAAAAAGCGAAAAACAGATCTACTATTTATTTGGATATGAAAAAGATACACCATCCCATCAATATTTAATAGGAGAAATATTTGATGATCCAGACATGGTAGTTACTGAACCTGAAACGGTGTACACTAAAAATTTATATGAAGCAAAATCTTTTTTTAAAGATAAACTTGATGGAATATCTGAAGAGGATAAGATTAATCTTTTATATAAGCTTAGGTACAACCTCTTATTTAATGTTTTTGAGATAGAGAGTAATAAGCTTGATATTTCATTAGTTTTTGAAACTCTTAACTATAGAGGTAAAAAACTTTCTAAACTTGAGCTTTTTAAGAACAGACTTATCTTTTTAATCTCTAAGGCAAGATACCAGTCAGAGGAAGAAATTCGCAATAAGATCGTTCAAACATGGCAAACCATATATGAATGGTTGGGGAAGGATCCGGATAATCGATTAAATGATGATGATTTTCTTAGGTCATTTTGGATCATGTTTTATGATCATTCGAAAAGAAATGATGACGATTTTAAGGATTTTGAAGATGATATTTTTAATGTTAAATATAGGATAACAGATATTTCTAAGAACAGCTTTTTAAAGGAGAGTCGAGTCTTGGAGTTAATAGAGACATTGTCCTCTTCAGTCAAATATTGGTACTTTATTCATAATCCACAAACTAAAGAATCATGCTTTGAATTTAGCCTCTCCATTCGTAGGGTTGTCGATAAAATTAAGAGAAACAAATACGGGGCTTTTATGAGGCCGCTTATTCTTGCTGCTTTCCAAAGAGGAGTAAGCCAAAATGAAATGAGTAATTTGCTATCAAGAGTAGAGAGACACAATTTTTGTGTATATCTTTTGTTTGGGAAACAGGCAGATGCTAATCGCCCAACTTTCTGGAGACTTGCAAACCGGTATTTTAGATCAGACGCCTCTTATTTGGAGATAATGAATACAATAGAAGGTAAGACGAAGGAACACATGTCTTATGAGAATATTTTCAATCATATTCATAGTAACAGACAGTCTAATTATAGATTTCTTGATTGGCATGGATGCAAGTATTTTTTTTGGGAGTGGGAGGAGTTCTTGCGAGATGAGAATGAAAGATTGATAAAAGAATATACAAAGGCTGAATTAGATTGCATATTTCCGAGAGTGAGGAAGGATCAAATGCATAACTCTTTTATACAAGTGAGGAGAAGTCGTGATTATGAGAATACTGAGAAGTTTACTTATTCTCTTGGGAATATTACTCTTACAAAACTAAATCTAACGATATATGATTATTATAAAATGCGAACAAAGCTTTATACGGGAGGTTATGATAATCAAAAAATTGCGAGAGATTATGAAGAATGGACCGATCAATCTATTCTTACTCGAGGACTGGAGCTTCTAAATTTTTTAGAAAATCATTGGGAAGTTTCTATAGGAGATGATAATCAAAAGAAGCGCCTCCTTTTGGATGGTGCTCAAGTATAGAATTAAGAATCCGACATTGAAACAAACTATTAAAGTGGAGACGGATGCAATGTTTTCTTTGGCTAGAGAACAGTCTTTTTGGGTGGCTGAGGATTTAGGTTGATTTTCTTCCCGTTACAACTCTATTCTTTCCATCAATATCTTTTATGATTTTAACATCAAAAAAGTCATAAGATTTCATTAACCCCATTACTTCTTTTCCAAAATGCTCATTGATCTCGAACCAAAGTGAGCCGTTGGTTGAAAGTGCATTTTTGCTTTTCTGAATTATTG
>JBBRVK010000079.1:0-2755 GCA_038247045.1 Minisyncoccia bacterium
TAAGAATTATACAATGTTTGTTTGAGAAAGTATTTGCATAATAATAATATTTTTTGTACAATTAGCTTTTCATAAAAATATTTTGAGAAATTATCCCTTTAATTATATATAGATATTAACCTTCAAAATTTCAATTCTTTTTAAAAACTGAACTTACCTTTGGAATTATTGTTTAAGTCATCTTTTAGCGATTACTCTTTATTTTTTTACCAATTACATTTATTATTTAAATATTTATTAAGGATTCTTTCACGTTGCACAATAACCTCGTAATAAACTTTTTGGTAATAACTCTTCGTTAATTCGCAAAGTAAACCACAATGGAATTTACTTTGGGAATTAACAGGGAATTAGCATTTACAACACGACAAACGCATTAAAATATTTTATAGAAAAATAATCATATAATATTAGTAAAAATTGGTAAAAAAGGGAGCTACAATAGAAAGTAGCATCAGCGAACATAAAATGGGAAGTCATTGCAGCACGCTAAATAACCCATTCAATCACAAGTGTTTTAAAGGGGTTACATCAATTTGAAATTTATAATCGGAATAATAATTCATTGTATTTGCGACAAAGTCGCCGAGGGGTCGAGTTAATCGAAATCCTCTTCAGGTTCTTCCATTTCAGGCTTTTCCATCTTAATCCCAGGGAATTTTTTGTCTTTAGCGGTTGCAATAGCAAGGTATAAATCCTCTTCACTAAAGAAATTGAGTATCTTTGCAAGGCTTTCTTCTAGAGACCATCCGAATATTTTACGTAATGATCTAATGCTTGCATTTCCGAAGACAGGTTGAGCCAATTTAAAGATCGACAATACCATTTTATTTATTATACTTAAGTTATTTGAAGCAAATTTATCCATTGTAGTATTTTGGTCTTCAAGAAAATTTTTGTCCAATTGCCAGTGAAGCTTAACTTCGATTCCCCAATGTTGCCTTATTGAATCAGCACAAAGCTCCGGATCGGTTAAACTGCTTATATAGTAGCGGGATTCAAAAGTTTCTTTTTTTGTTACAAGATTAACGGTTTTCTTGTCATAACAGATGAAAGATTTTAGTCCTTTCCACAGGGATAAATCTTGAAACCACGCAATATTTGTTGTTAGATAGAAAACTCTTGTTTCTATACTGTTGTGGGCTTTTTCTGTTGTTGTTATGAAGAAAACTACTTTTTTCTTAATACTTTCTTTTTCTGCGTCAGTAAAAAAATCTTTGACTTCTCTTTCAAAAACTTCATGGTTTCCCTTCAGAGCGCCCACATAATCGCCTTTTTGATCAATTATTACCTCTATTGTTTTTTTCTGAGTATTCATTGAATCAAAAGTTACAATACTATCGGATAAATCCATACAACTTAGCAATTTCTGTGCTACAGGGATCTCATTAGTTTTAGAGTCAATTGGTTCCGAATAAAGACATATTCCATTGGTTTCGTCAAATACATGAAGTGTACGAAGATTTTTTACCTCTTCGCTTGTATTGCTTTTTCTGCCACTGCCTCTTGATTCTTTTCCATCTACACAAATGTGTCGTTTATCTGTCGTTTTTATTCTCATGGACTTCTTGATTTTCTCTAAATTTTCACTTATAAAGATTACGGTAGCGGCTTGTAATTGTTCATGATTAATAATGCTAAAAACTTTGCGGAACGTGTCGTGAGAAGGGATCCCATTTTTAAGTTTTAATATCTTAGTAAGCCACTTGATATGGGCTTTCCCAAAACTTTCTATTTGATTCCAACCGCAAGCATTGCCTAATACGGCAAGAAAAGCAATAACGATTATTTCTTCAAGCGGATAATCCGTTCTTGCCTTAAGCCTTGGATCATCTACGCTTTCAAATAGCCTAAGTAACCTGTGCATTGTTTTTTTAGGCGGTTTAACATTTTTAAAATCTATCTTCGCTTTACCAATGCACTGCTTGTATTCAATGAGAAAATGATTTGTTTTAGCCATTTTATTCACCCCATTCCAATTTATATTTTTTCATCAATTCAATTACTGATTCAGTTGTTTTAGACAAGTACCATTTGCTGTTTACATTCACTTTGAAGACGTAACGCATCTGATTTCGAAAATTATTTCTATCTTCTCCGAGTTTTTTGTTCAAATACACGTCGATCATTGCGGCTGCTCTCTCTATGTGTACAGCAGTGGAATGCGATACTTTTTTTTCTATATCTACGTCAGGGAATAAAACAGAGAGATAGCTGTTAAAAAAAAGACTTTTGTCACAGGAATTATGCATTACCTTTAAAATTCCCATTACCATGATAAAATCCGCTTCATCTTTTGACGTTTTAATGAATCCTTTATGAATTTTTTCACATATCTGCAAAATAGAGTATGAAAGTCCGTACTCGTAAACTACTATCTCTGAAGATACCTTGTCCTTGGTTGGTATAAACCCTTCTGCCTCGGTAATTCTGCCAAGATAACCGTCACATATGCGTTTGACCTTCTTTGTCCCGGGGATTCTCTTTGAATGTGCAGCGTATAAATAGTACGTTCCGTTTGCGAAATTCACATAAGTGCCCTTCTTTTTGTGCCTTAAAACCCAGTCTGGATATGCCATGCCATTGCCTCCATAGTATTACATAGTATGTAATACATTATACACGAAAAAATAGACAAACGCAAGCATTTATCTATTATATTTCCACTTTTTTAAATATTTCTAAAATTTTGATGCGTTTGTCGTGTATTAAAACTGAATAACTATTGTAATCTAAGAATAAAAATAGTAAAATA
>JBBRVK010000080.1:0-2736 GCA_038247045.1 Minisyncoccia bacterium
AAACCGCGATGAAGTTTAAAGCGAGCCACAACCCTTGATTTCAGTACGAACTCGGCAATAAAATATACAGCCTGTTGCACTAAACCCCTTTCGGGGAGGTGAGTAAAGGTAAACGTTATCCATTCTTGATAATTTCGTTAAAATTAAGGAAATAATTTTTAAACTTAGTTTTATGAGAAAAAAAAAGTATGTTGACAATCTTGTAAAAAACAAGCCTTTGTTAGAAGCTATGCGCAAACGGATGTCGGTCCAAAATCTTTCGTCAGAGACAATAGAAAGTTATGTGAGAGGGGTAATTCAACTTGAACATTTTTCAGGTAAAAGTCTCGAAGATTTAACACCAGAAGAGGTTTTAACTTTTTTGTATTATCTTAAAGACGACCAAAAACGTGCTCAAACAACAATCCGAATTGCAGCATCTGGAATCAAGTATTTCTACCAATTTATTGTTGTGAAAAAAGATATGGTTAGTATTATTCCTAATCCTAAAAGAGAATTACACTTACCGGAAATACTTTCGGGCAAAGAGATTAAAAGCCTATTCGATTTAACTGAAAACATTAAGCATCTAACAATAATGAAAGTAGCTTATTCCGCAGGCTTAAGGCGTTCAGAAATTCAAAACCTACGGGTAGAAGATATTGATAGCAAGAAAATGGAAATAAGAATAAGACAAGGAAAAGGAAAAAAAGACAGAAAAACAATATTAGCAAATGATGCTTTAGCTGAATTAAGAAATTATTACAAAGTTTATAAGCCCGAAGGGATATTGTTTTTCGGCAGAAGTAGGCATGAACAAATAAGCGAAACAGCTTTAGCATGGATGCTTGACAGAGCAGTTGAAAGAGCAAAAATAAAAAGAAAAATATCCACACATACACTGCGGCATTCTTTTGCTTCGCACCAACTAAGCATGGGAACTGATATTTTTACAATAAAAAGGTTATTGGGGCACGAAGATATTCGTACAACAATGCTATATCTTCATATAAATTACGAAAACGCCAAACCTATTAAAAGTCCTCTTGACGTTATCTATCCTTAATGCACTACCATGCTCCTTTTAAGGTAGCAGATGTAATTAACAAATTTCGCCACAAATTAAATTCCCAAAAAGTCTCTCCTATTCAACATAAGGTTATAAACCATATGTTGGCATGCAGAACTCCAGCAATGGGAATAAACCTTGCATACTGCTCAGATTGTGGCAAACAGCATTTGTTTTACAAAAGCTGCCGTAACAGACACTGCAATGTTTGTGGCGGTCAAAAACGTGACGTGTGGATAGCTAAACGTAAAGCAGATGCTTTACCCGTTGACTATTTCCATATCGTTTTTACTGTACCAGAATATTTAAACGCTTTATTTATGCGTAATAGTAAGGTGATGTTTAATATTCTTTTTAAATGTTCGTGGGAAACTATTTGCTATTTTGCTTCACAACACAAACACTTAGGAGCAAAAACTGGTATGACAGCGCTTTTACATACATGGGGACAAACTATGTCGTATCATCCCCATTTACATTGTTTAGTGCCTTGTGGCGGAATTAATACACAAAACAAATGGCGTAACGCTAAAACAAATGGCAAATTTATATTCCCTGTAAAAGCTCTTAGTCTTGTCTTTAGAGGAAAGTTTATTAATGAACTTATTTTACTGCAAAAAAAAAACGAAATTGTTTTAGAACACCCTATTGATTACAGTAATATTTTTATGCATCCGCTTTATAAAAACAAGTGGGTTGTTTATGCTAAAAAACCTGTAAACGGAGGCGAACAAATTGTTGAGTATATTGCCAAATACTCTAATAAAGTTGCAATAAGCAACAGCCGAATATTAAATATCGACAACAACAATGTTTCATTCTCTTGGTTCGATTACCGAAAATCGAAACCTGATATTATGACTTTAAACGGAGAAGAATTTCTTCGTCGATTTTTAATGCATACTCTTCCACATAAATTTGTAAAAATTCGCCACTATGGTATTCTCTCTTGCCGGAATAAAGATAATTACTCCGAACTAGTTCATAAGTATTACGGATTAATAAAACCTACTTCTATAAAAGGACTGTCTAATAAAGAATTGTTGACGCTCTTTTATGGAAAATCGCCACACTTATGCCCAAATTGTAAAACGGGTGAACTGATTTTTCAAGATAATACGAGACCTAAAAGAGGCCCACCTAATAATCAAATAGAACCAAATCATGATTTTGATATTCAGTAGCATACTAACCATAATTCAATTTAGCTCATTTGATGTGCATGCTATAGCTATGCCCTTTTCTGAAAATAAGTATACATTTTTAATGAATATTAATCATGTAACGTTGGTTCATCTCCAATTTATACGAAATATCTATTCCAATTTGCATAATTCTAGTAAAAAATTACCCAAAAATGCTTATTCTTTCAACCAAAAATATTTGCAAAATAAATTGAATACCCATATAGAGAAATATACCTTTAAAATGGGTTAGGTGCAACAAGGGTCATGATGAATTCCTTGTCTTTTTCAATCCAATTATAAAAAGAAAACAACTAACGTACAATAAATAAACTTTACGATAGGAATTAATCATGACCTAAATGTTATATGCCGTTATTCTTTGTATCCAATCTTTTTATTAATGTCTTCGTGAATTTCAATACCTGGCTTTCCCCAGTATTCTTGTATGTCAACATTTACTTTAATCACTTTTATTTTAGCGTTTTTATTTTTATTTGCCTC
>JBBRVK010000081.1:0-2706 GCA_038247045.1 Minisyncoccia bacterium
GGCATTGGCACTGATTACAGAATTAAAGGGAGATAAATCGCTCTTATGCTTGTCTGAGAGATTCCCAACGGTCCACGATATGACTCACAGCCTAAATAAAGGATTGAAACGAATGAATATTGTCCCCGGTCTGACCATTTACCACTTCCGGCATACCTGGGCTACAATTGCCAAAGCTGAACTACACGCTCCTGATGAGGATATAGCGCAAAGTTTAGGACACAGTAAGAAAACAATAACCAGCATCTACGCAAAAACTAACCCGGCTGTTGTGGATAAATTGAACCGGGAAGTAATAGATTTTGTAAATTCAGGGTTAGCTGATGGGGATTCATGGAAGGAACACAAGGAGAAAAAGAAAACCCCACCGGAAGGGCAGGGTTTATAAATTAGTTATCGGCAACCCTAAGAGACATCACCGAATGAAGTTACTACTGTAAATTCTTTTTCTTTTCTTTTTCTTTTCTTTTTTCTTTTTTCTTCCACACGCTTTAAAGAAATATCAAAATACTTTTTGTTGTTCTCAATTCCAATAAAGTTTCGGTTGGTGTTTATACAAGCGATTCCACTTGTTGCACTTCCCATAAACGGGTCTAATATAATCTCACTTTCTTTTGAAGAGTTTGTAATTAACTTCTCGATAAAAATTAAAGGTTTTTGAGATATATGTACTTTACCATTATTCAATGTTGGTGTTTCCACAAATTCATAATCTCTACTTGTCATATCGTTTATTGGAAATGCTTTCCCTTTTCTAAAAAACAACACTAATTCAGTATATTTTAAATACCACCTATTAGGCATTTTAGTATCTTTAATCATACTTATAATATTATGTAATTTAAACCCGCACTCTTTTGCTATATTTAAAAAATCAGACAAACTATTAATATTCGTAAAAACATAAAAATGAGAATCATCTTTTAATTTATCAAAACATAATCCCATCCATTCTTTTGTATTTGGTAATTTACCATTAAATAAATTTTCACCCATTCCGCTTTTCACATAGTTAGGTCTACAACTTTTACCTTGTTTTGTCATTTTGTAAGGTGGGTCTGTAACTATTAAGTCTATCGTTTTATCCTCTATGGTTTTCATAATTTCAATGCCGTCACCAAATCTTAAATCTATTATCATATTTTAATTTTTAAAATTTTAATGAAGTTTTGTGTTTCAAAATCCCCAACTGCACAAACATTTAACGTTATTTATTTAGATATATTAGAAAAAGAATTATCCAAACAATACAACCAACAATTATAACCCCAATTAATGCTTTATTTATTCTTTTCATGATCTTCTACTATTATGTCTGTAAATTTACCCTTTAATTCTTGTTCTGCTTTCCTTGCTGATAATATACAAAAAGCTGAATTTAGTCTTGCCAGATGTTCTATGGTATATTCAAACCCACCATTCAAGTATATATCATATTCATGATAATGTATATCCAAAAGAATACAAAATTCTTCTCTGCCTAAATTAAAATCTTTAATTAATGTTCTGGCATCATTAGCCAGACTTATTTGTATTCTTAAATATCTAAAATCTAAGTCTGCTAAGTCTGCTAAAAAAGAACGTATTTCTTGTGTTTTCATGATTCAATAACTTTAGATATTTTATATGATTTTTTATTAATAACCTTTCTTCTCATAGAAACTTCAAAAGTCTTGTCAGCATAAGAAGCAAGTATAGGCTCATGTGTAACAATAATAAATTGAATACCTAATCGTTTGGATATTTCTTTTATCATTGCAGAAGCACGTTCTTGATTATCACCAGATAAGAATCGCATAGGCTCATCAAGAATTATTGTATTTGTAGTTCTTGGATAAGCCATAGACCAAGATGCTATTCGTAAAGCAAATGCAGCAACATCTACTGCTCCACCTCCAGATGCATCAATAGGATCAACAGGAGTACCATCACGTTCAAAGAATAGATCACATTCAGTTTTATTCCTACGTTGAACAAATTCTACTTTCAATTTATAAGGCTCATAAAATACAGCTTCCATTGCAAGAGAGGTTATATCAGAAATATGAAAGGATAATTGTTCTTGTGTTTTTTGTCCTACTTCCTGTATGATTTCTTTTGCTTTCTGATGTCTCAACAAACTTCTCTTTTGAGTTTTTAAATCTAAAGAAGTTTGTGCAAGTGATTGTTCTACTTGTATTTGCTGACCTTTTAGTTGGTCTAATTTTGATCTAAGTTGACTTATTGTTGTCATATTATGCAAATTTATTTAATACCCAGTTATATGCTTTAATTTCACCTTTTAGTTGGTTTATTGTTTTTTGTAAAAGTTCACCTTGTTTTGAAAGTCTGTCACCCTCACATAATTGAATGTAATTATACTTAAAATCCAATAAAGCCTTTTCTGTTTCTTCTAATTGACGTTGAATAACTTCTTTTTGTAACATCTTATGAAATATTAAGTACATATTGTAATGTTTCAATTGCAGATTCAATTTTAATTTTCTTTTCTGAATAAGTATTAAAACTATCTATTTCACCCATTGATAATGGTTTTTTCCTGCCAGATAATAAAGGGTACATTTCTTTTTCAATTAATTGCAATGACATTAAGGCTTCCTCAATTTGTTCTTGTGATTTCATGTCTTTTAAATTTTTTATGATTTTTCATTTTTTCAAAGTAAAACAAACCATCCCATTCACTCATTATAATTATGCCATATTTTA
>JBBRVK010000082.1:0-2686 GCA_038247045.1 Minisyncoccia bacterium
AAAAAAATGACTATAAATAATATAGCCTATGACAAAGACTTTTACCCAAGACGATCTGATCCGGTTTCTATACCACGAGACCTCGGAAGAGGAGACGAAGGAGATTAACAAAGCACTCCTTTGCGATAGCAACCTGCAAGCTCAGTTCAATGAGTTGAACGTGATCCATCAGCAACTGAACCAGGCTAAGCTGGAGCCTGCTGATAAAAGCATTCAGAACATTTTGAATTACGCGCGCGGCCTACAAGAACATCTTTAATATGAAGTTACAAGTTCGATCGTTTTCTAATAATTTGGGGATTGATTAGCCGAAGAACAATCAGACTTAAAAGTGCAAGGTTAAAAATTATGTGCTGGGGTAAGGTTAATGATTCTAAGATGCCTCCGCACATGCATTGTTCCGAAGATGCCCCGAATATCTTGCTAATCAAGAATGCTGTGAATATGATCAAAAGAAATCCTGCTCCTAAGTAACCCATTAACTTTGATTTTTCAAACAGAATTACCACAGCCACTAGTATTTCAATTGCTATCAATACGGGAGCTAAAAACCAAGTTTCTGTTGAATAAATAATTGGAATCCTAGAGAAGCGCACCAGAAAAGCATTATACGAACCTGTTTTTGCTATTGCTGAATAAGCAAAAAGTATAGATATTGAAATGTCCGCCAGTGTCCAGAGCCAATATCTATTTAATCTCATAGGTTGAAATTGTCATATCCTCATATAAGACAGAAATTTTATTATCATCTTCTTTCGCTATTTCCGTTGGCTCCTCCCCATTTTTAAGATTAGGAACTAAAAATGAATATAAATACTTGCCTTCGTTAATTGAATATACATCAATTACTTTTCCATTCTTATAAGCAGATTTGATAATATTCGAAAGTATATAAATATTATTTTCATCCATGCATGCTGAACTATTAACAAAGATATCCGGCTCTACACTTTCTTCTTGAATACCAGGACCTAACTGTCTAGAAACTGGATCAGGAAGTTCAAAATTATCTATCGTTCTTAATCCATGTTTAATATTACCCACAGAATCAAAAAGTAATAAATAACCGAACTTATAAAAATAGTAAATAGATTGCCCGGCTCGATTTCTGGAATAATTCCCCTCAAATACAAGACTTCTGTTTCTATCGGGAAACTTCTTATATGTTGCAAAAATCATTTCTTTAATTGATTGAACATTATTCACTTCACTAGTTTTAATATCTGTGGTTACAAACTGAAAATCATTTCCAGTTTCTCGGGTAAACAGAAAGTTTTCATCAGCAAGTCGACTACAATTATCTATATAGTCTTTTGCTTTAAAATAGTATTCAAGACTGTCGTTTAAATTATACTTCTTAATCATTTTCTTTGGTCTATCGAGAATATAATGACCATCTTCTACCTTTTCGAAATACCAAATCGATGAGTTTTCCCAAGGTGCCCCACCGCTTCTTGAAAGCACATTACCAGGTTTAAATCCATCTAAAAATTGACTTATTTGGTTTGTAGCTGCATCGACAACCCAAATGGAGCCAGATGATCTATAAATTTTAGTTATCCTTCCAATGATCTCAAATTCCTCCACACGAACAAGATTCTCATGGCTAAAGACCCTATTACTGATAGAGGTTGGGCGACCTTCATCTAGTGATTCTTCTTGATTTAAGAAAAAAAGAAACGATAACAGAAGAGCCAGTAAGGTTGTTAAAAGTAATATCGACTTCTTCATAAGAACAGTTAATTTTTAGATATTGAGTGAAAAAGGCTGCTAGTTAAGCAGCCTTTTTGTTTTGGCATTTCCCCACAATTTGTCATTGCATAATTACTGCTCCATCTTTTTTTCCCTTCTCAGACGTAACCGTTATCGAGGATCCGTCCGGATTGGTTACTGTAACAGTACAAATAACAGAAGAGTTGGGACAATAAGTTATTGTTTGACCAAAAACTCTGTTGGTTGTAAACGCTATGAGGGCCACAGCGAATACTAAGGTGAAAGATTTTTTCATATTACTCTAGTTTAATGTTTGAAAAACAATTTATGCAAAAATTTTAAAATGTGCAATATATGCCGTAATTAAATTTATTCAATAGATGTCATTTGGTACCTATAAGGTGCTAAAGGACGATATTAGGCTCTTAAAAATTTCCCAAAAAATTAAGAGAATTAAGAATTCCCTCTGGTTATACTAGTTATGAAACATTTGCTTTAGATAATAATTTGGATAGAAAGCAGTACTGGAGAATAGAGAATGGCAGTAATATTACTTTGATTTCGCTGATCAAAATATTAGATATTCATAAAATTAGTTTAAAAAAGTTTTTCTCTGATATTCAATAAACCTAACGTAGTTACAGTCCATCGCTGCCACTCAACACTTCGGGGGCATTCTTTTTAATATTCTGTGGTATGCCTCTACTTTGGCAGCATGAATACAGAAAAAATTCTTTCGTACATGCTGGTGCTACACATAGCCGGTGGCACGATTGCACTTATCAGTGGATTGATCTCTATGCTGACAGCCAAGGGCGGTCACTTTCATAAACTAGCCGGCAAAATTTACTTCTGGGGAATGACTTCAGTCTTTATCGGGGCTCTCATTATAGCAACAAGTCGTAAACTCGACTTTTTGTTAATGGTTGCCTTCTTCAGCTATTACATGACGGTGCGTGGCTACCGGATTTTA
>JBBRVK010000083.1:0-2640 GCA_038247045.1 Minisyncoccia bacterium
AGTTGCTAGCTCAACTCTCAAATCTCGTGTAAATTGTATATGTGACATATCCGTGTGTGTAATTAAGCTTGTAATGGTATACAGCTATCTTACACCACGGATTGTTGCATTTCAGGTTAGAATCTAGGTTGTTTTATTTATATACAAAAAAATAACACCCTAGGGTGTTATTTTTAGAAAGAAAAAAACATAAATCTCTAAACAATCCTTTGAGAGCATGCGCTTACAAAGTAATATATGATTACAGGATAGACCCAGTAAATTTAAATAAACCAGAACGTCCTACGCACATATATAGAGCACGGGGCCGATTGCTTAGAGATTTATGCCCTCTTCACAAAAAATGCTATAATTGATTTGTATAACTAACTAAAAAGAGTATAGCATATTAAGAAAATAATGTCAAGTAAAGACACTACAAACAAAAATACCCCCACAGAGTCACCTATTCCAAAGGATGAAGGGTTTTTAGACCAAACATTGCGACCAAACATGTGGGATGAATATGTTGGTCAAGAAAACATTAAAGCCAACCTTAAAATACTTTTAACTGCAGCCGAAGAGAGGTCTCACCCTGCTGAACACATCCTTTTCTATGGCCCGCCTGGGTTAGGAAAGACAACCTTGGCACATTTAATAGCCAAGGAGACAAGGAGACAAATTAAAATCACTTCCGGTCCTGCGATTGAGAAAGTTGGAGACCTCGCTTCAATTTTAACAAACCTAGCTCCTGGTGATATTGTTTTTATTGATGAAATTCACCGTCTAAACAAGATGGTCGAAGAAATACTTTACCCTGCGATGGAATCAGGAGTTCTTGATATTATTATTGGTAAGGGTCCATCCGCTAGAACTATTCAACTTGAGTTACCTCCATTTACTTTGATTGCCGCTACAACTCGAATTGCATTACTCTCTTCCCCACTTCGTTCAAGATTTTCTGGTGGAGTTTTTCGACTTGAATTTTACACACATGATGAAATAAAAAAAATATTATCTCGTTCAGCAAAAATTTTAGGAGTTGAATTAGAAGATGGAGCACTAGATGAGATAGCTAAGAGAGCTCGTTTTACACCTCGTACCGCAAACTACTTCCTAAAAAGATGTCGTGATTATTCTCAAGTTCACAAAGAATCCCTTTCTGAAAGCTCTGTAAAAAAAGCATTAGCCCTACTTGAAATTGACGAGTTGGGTCTCACATCTTCAGACAGAAGAGTTCTTGATATTATTATTAGTAAATTTAATGGTGGACCTGTAGGACTTAAAACTATATCAGCGGCTACTAGCGAAGAAGAGGCTACTATTGAAGAGGTTATTGAACCATATCTTATACAACTTGGACTTTTAGAGAGAACAAACAAGGGCCGTGTGGCAACAAAAAAAGCATATGAGCACTTAGGGTTTGACTTTATTGATAAATAATTAATATTTTCTGAAGTCAAAATATTATGAATATATTAGCAATCGATCCAGGTTACGAAAGAATTGGAATAGCGGTTATAGAAAAAACAAACAAAAACAAAGATGTTTTAGTTTATTCTAGTTGTTTTAAAACTTCAGAAAAAATACCCTTCCACGAAAGATTAACTCTTATTGGTACAGAAGTAGAAAGGGTTATTAAAAAATATAAACCTATTGCTCTTGCAATTGAAAAACTTTATTTCACAACAAACCAAAAAACCGTTATGGGTGTTTCTGAAGCAAGAGGAGTTATTATTTATAGCGCTTCTCGTAATGGTTTAAATATCTTTGAATACACTCCGCCTCAAATTAAAATAGCCGTAACAAGTTATGGTAAGTCCAGCAAACAAATGGTAATGGCCATGGTTCCAAAACTAATAGATATTGATCCTAAAATTAATTCAGACGATGAGTTAGATGCTATTGCCATTGGACTCACAGCTCTCGCTTGTGAAAATCTCAGAACAGATAGTAAATAAGGTTTTCCACAATTAACACTGGGTTTGCCTCACACACCAACTTTTTTATTATTTTGCTTTTCCAGAATTACACTTATAATATAAATGTTTTCCATGGATTATTGGCAAAATTTAAAAGTAAGAGTGGGGACTTGCATAAAAAATAATATTTTGTTACAAATAATAATTATAATATGTTTTTAACATCAATTTATGAGCAACAAAGAAAAAGAAGAATTTAATATTAACGATGCCGACATTAAAGAGGTAGAAATAGATGAATTAGTATCAGAAGAAGATCTTGATGATCCTTTATTGGATGATGAAATTATAGAAGAAGACGACGAATTGATTGGTGATGAAGAAACAGAAGAGTTTGCTGGGCTAGACGGATCTGAATACTAAAAATAATAAAAAATCACATGCCATGGCATGTGATTTTTTATTATTTTTAGTATAAGATTTTACAAAATCTTTTTTTACCAATTTTATAAACACCAGGAATCGCAATCTCTTTTGTGTCTGTTATTTTTTTTTCCTCATCTTTATAGGTTATAGCTCCTTCTTCTACTAATCTTCTAAAATCAGTCTTTGAAGAAATTATTTTATTTGAAACAAGGGCTTCCATAAGCAAGGTTCCTTTTGTTATAGAAAATTCTTCCATACTTTCTGGAACTTCTTTGTTGTGAAAAGTATTTTCCCAGTTTTCTTTAGCATTTTG
>JBBRVK010000084.1:0-2581 GCA_038247045.1 Minisyncoccia bacterium
CCTAAGAGTTCATATCGACGGCGGAGTTCGGCACCTCGATGTCGGCTCACCTTATCCTGGTGGTGGAGAAGCTGCCAAGGGTTTAGCTGTTCGCTAATTAAAAAGGTACGCGAGCTGGGTTCAAACCGTTAAGATCATAAAAGATTGTGGTTTTAACAGTTTGAACCAATTGAGGAAATTAAGAATAAAGAGATTTATTCTATCTGTTTTAATCAGAGATTAAGACCGTGTGTACTGTGGTACACTCACGGCGGCAAACAATAGCAATATTGTTTGAGAAGTTCACTTATATCGGTGGAACCCCACTGCATTTATGCAAGGGCCATACCGAGGGAATATATCATATGATATAGCCCGTAGAGACTAAATGTGAAATAACTCGTAAGAGTTAAAGTTATAGTCCAATCCATACAGTAATGTGTGAAAATTATTTTAATATCTTCGTCGATATTAAATATAATGTAGGTGCGTGAGACAGGTTGGTCTCCTATCTACTGCAGGCGTTGATTCTTGAGAAGATTTGTTCCTAGTACGAGAGGACCGGAATGAACTGACCTCTGGTGTGTCGGCTCTAGCGCCCGCTGGACTGCCGAGTAGCTATGTCGGGATTGGATAACCTCTGAAAGCATCTAAGAGGGAAGCCAGCTTCAAGATGAGGAATCGTTTGAGAAACCTAAGAGATGATTAGGTTGATAGGCACTAGGTGTACAGACAGTAATGTCTTTAGCCGAGGTGTACTAATCGTTCGATTCCTATTAGGAAATGTGGAAATCATTGTTGTTGTGTTCGTCAGCATTCAGTTTTCAGATATTATGCGCTCAATTTTTGCGAAGCAAAAATTGAGCAGTCAAATATATCTTGAAAGTCTTTTCAAGTATAAATTTTAAAAATAAAATAGTTTGTTGAATTTTTTGTTCTGGTGATTTAGCAATGGGGTCACACCTGTTCTCATTCCGAACACAGCAGTTAAGTCCATCTGCGCCGATGATACTCTTTTATGGGGAAAGTAGGTTGTCGCCAGAACAAAGTATTCAACTAAAATAAAAAATACCTTTATGATAGGGGTATTTTCGTATATATTGACTTATTGAACTAATTATGATATAATATAAATAGTTAAGAAATAGTTCTTAAATAACTTAAATCTTTAATATTATGAATAAGGTAAGATGGATACCGTTCATTAAATTCCCTTGTGATTGGGAGATTCAGTTTCTGGTTGGAAATATTTATAATAGAACATTATTGTGTTTCAATATTAAAAAAGTTGAAGCCCCGAATGTTGTATTTGTTATTATAACTGATGATGATTCTGAGTTAAATTGGGAATTAGCTGTTCAGCTCACTTATGGTGATGGTAGTCTAGGAGTTTATGCTAGTCCTATGTTTACTATTTTACTTGATGACGTTGATAGTTTAATTCATAAAATCGAGGAATGTTTATATACTGATGATTTATCAACAGGATTTGAACAGACTGATTTTTTTGAAAACGAATATTAAAGAAAATGAAATTCATTTTCGAAAAGCCTCGTAACATAAATGTTGTTATGGGGTATTTTTATTTGGTATTTATTCTTAAGATAGTTAGCTACATATTGAAGCGGATTTTTGTATATAGTAGCTATGTTGTATTTATAAAACATGAGTATCATATTTACGCATATGCGTGAAAGTGATACTATTAACTTATACATATATATTATTTTGATATCTAATCTATGTCAGATTTATATTTAGATAAAATTAAAAACTTTCTTGACTCAAGTACAACAGAAGCGAAGATTACAAAAGTTGCTCTTGGTGTTATTGCTATTGCTGGGTCACTGGGGATTGTATTTTTAGCTGCTGGACTTGGTAATGCTATGCAAGTTTTTTCAATGTTCAAAAAATCTAATAAATACTCTAGAAATCAAATTAAAAGTGCAATAACCAATCTTCATCGTCAAAAGCTCGTTGAATATGCTTCAGATAATAATGGCTTAATTACAGTCCGTTTGACCACAAAAGGAGAGAGTAGGCTGAAAACTTTTTCTATTGATTTAATAAAAATAGAAAAATCAAAAAATTGGAATGGAAAGTGGCATTTGGTAATGTTCGATTTACCTGTGAGGTATTCTAAAATTAGAGATAGTTTAAGATTTAAATTAAAACAACTAGGTTTTATTCAATTTCAAAAAAGTGTATGGATTTACCCCTATCCATGTTTAGATGAGATTCTTTTTATTGCTGATTACTATAAGATAGGGGAATATGTAGAAATATTAGAAATATCGCATCTTATGCGTGAGGAGAAATTTAAAAAATCATTTAATCTTTAATCAAGTATCACATTTCCGCATATGCGGGAATGTGATACTCTTATATGGGTAAAATATTTAACATAAAAATATCCTATTTAACATAAAAATCCCCTTATTTATATAGGAGTATTTTTATATATTAATGTTCAAGCCACTGAACATAATTGACAGTTAATTAGTTGTAATCTCGATCTTTTTATTTGGGTTTTGTTGTCTTTTAATTTGGCATCGATGAATTTCATTAGGCTTTCAATCTGCTCTTTTTTCTTGATTTTCCG
>JBBRVK010000085.1:0-2515 GCA_038247045.1 Minisyncoccia bacterium
AGAATATTTTGAAGAAAGAGCAGGCGTATATGAATATATGATGGGATTAAACAGGCGACAAGCTGAGATAAATGCAGTAAATGATTTGATGAGAGAAAGAAAAGAAATACAAAATCTAATTTATGAATCAGTTGAAAAATTTTGCTATGGAGTTGATGATGAAACGTATAATTATTTACGAGGGAAAGAGAGAGGATTGACAGAAGAAACAATAAAAAGATTCAGGCTATTTGCCATAAAAGAATTAAAGACGACATACGAATACTTGAAAGACTGTTTTACTAATGATGAATTGATGATCTCAGGATTAATTAACAAGAACGACAAATTTGTTTTTACTTACCATAAACTAATCATACCGTATTTGGTGGAAAATAAGATACAGTACTTGAGGGGCAGAAAAATAAATCAGAGTAAAGAAGTAAGCAAATATATAAGTCTATCAAACTACACAGGGAATTTACCATTAAAGAGATTTTATAATATAGATACATTAAAAAGAATTGAAGAAAAGGAGAGGCTGATAGTATGTGAAGGTGAATTTGATACAATGATAATGGAGCAGGAGGGAATTGCAGCGATCGGAATACCTGGAGTAACCAATATACCGGCAGAAGAAATAGAAACAATTAAGAAATACGATATACATATAGCGTTCGACAATGATGAGGCAGGGGTTTTAGCGATGCAAAAAATAGTAAAGTTGGTTAATAGACCAATTAAGGGGATTAAATTAAAACATAATAACGATTTAACGGAGTTGATAAATGAAAGACGCAGCAGAGAAAATATTTACTGAAGAAGAAGCAGAGGTGATTATACTTTACCCTGAGACTGAAAGTAAAACCGATGATGAAATAATCTTCTGGTATGATGATGGAGATGACATCAAAATAAGCAGACAACAATTCCTTTATACATTGGAACGAAGTGGATTTAGGAAGTACTATTTAGATAAGGAATATATTTTTATTAAAGTTGTAAATAATATTGTTATTGAAGTCAGTATTGTTCAAATAAAAGATTACATAACTGGTTATATTAAAAGCTTTGGTGAAAGATCAGGTGAGGCATTTGATGCAAATTTAATATTGGGTAAGGTGATCAACCAGGCACCAACTTTATTCAGTAAAAGCTTTTTAGAATTTTTGCCCAATCTTGAAGATAATTTTAAAAGAGATACGAGAGAGGAATCTTATGTTTACTTTAATAACTGTTTTG
The DNA here is from genome assembly GCA_038247045.1 of Minisyncoccia bacterium. Taxonomy (GTDB): domain Bacteria; phylum Patescibacteriota; class Minisyncoccia; order Phycocordibacterales; family UBA9973; genus UBA8515. The sequence goes on from JBBRVK010000085.1 coordinate 1,222, forward strand.
TAAAAGTAGCTAAAGATAAAATAGTGGTTTATGAGTATTTAAAATTAGACGGCTTTATATGGAAGAAAAAAATAATACCAAAGAATTTTTTTATTAGTGATGATAAAACGGATTTTGAAACATTTATATTAAAAATATGCAGGGGGAACTTAGAAAGATTTAATTCTTTTATAAGTGCCATCGGTTATTTGTTAACAGAGTATAAAGATCCGGCAAAAGCAAAAGCCGTAATTTTTATGGATGAAAAGATTGATGATGGTTCAAATGGTGGCTGCGGGAAGAGTCTGTTAGGCAATGCATTATCTCGCGTAAGAAAATCTTTGAGGCTTGGTGGAAAGACATTTAAGTTTGATCGATTTTCACTACAATCCTATGAACTTGGAACAAGCATAATTGAGTTTAACGATTTGAGCCACAGTTTTCCATTTGAAAAATTATTTACTACAATTACAGATAATATCGCTGTTGAAAAAAAGAACCAAAACGAAATAATAGTTGATTTTAAGTATTCGCCAAAGATTTTGCTTTCTACTAATTATACAATAAAGGGTATTGATGAATCAACTCTGAGGCGGCAATTTGTACTTGAGTTTACAGATTATTTTAATTTAAAACATACACCTGAAGATGAATTTGGAAGAAGGTTTTTTGACGATTGGGATGAGGGAAGCTGGAATAGTTTTTTCAATTTTATGATTAGATGTATCCAATACTATCTTAAAAACGGACTTGTTGAATATGAACGAAAAAATTTAAATATAAAAAAGCTGGTCGAAGCAACCTCAGAGGAATTTATAGAGTTTATGGATGATGTTGAATTAGGAATAAAACAGGATAAGAAAAGTCTGCATAAGAAATTTATTGAGGTATATCCAGATTTTATAAAATTAAGGCAACACACATTTACCGTGTGGATAAAAATGTACTCAAAACTTAATAATTTGAAGTATGAGGATAAAAAGTCAGGCTCAGAACGAGGTTTTATTTTAAGTAAGACAGAAAAAGGACGAGTGGACGAGCAAAATACAGGTTTAGAAGGGGAGGGGGAAATATTTTAGGCAGAAATACCCACCCCCAGAAAAGTGAGAAATGGATCGTCCTTGCGTCCAAAAAGATTTTTTAAGAAAGATTTTCCGAATTATGGATTACTTTCATCTAAAATATTGTATGGTTATTAAATCATACTAAAAGAGATTTATAATAAACAAATGGCATTTGATAAACTGCTTTGTGTTAAGTGAGAATAAACCTGAGTAGTCTTTATATTTTCGTGACCTAAAAGCTCTTTAACCAC
>JBBRVK010000086.1:0-2471 GCA_038247045.1 Minisyncoccia bacterium
ATCATTTCATCTTTCATTAAAACAAGTTGAGACTTCATCCTGGTGATATTATCTTCCCCGGCACTAATTGTCCCTTTAATATTTAATTTTTTTAACAACTCAGAATCAAAAGCTTTTTTTAAATCATTCATTGAAATCTGACGAATCCCCTTTTTAACTCCTACTCCATAATAAATACAAACATCAGCTGACTTAAATTCAGACAAACTAGTTAGTTTTTTAAATGACTGCATTGAGATATCTTGAATAGGTTCATCTGTAAAAACAAAAACTGCATTTTTACCCCCAACAGGTAGTTGTTCCATCGAAGACATTGTTGAATTTATAACTTCTTCTTCCCAGTCGCCATTAAATTTTATACTCTTAATCATCTTAATCGCCTCATCCTTATTCGCACAATTTTCCTGAATATTTGATTTATCAGAAAAAGTGCTAACTTTTATTTTTGCATCTCCTGAGTCTTGGTTTTCAAGAATATCTGTTAAATACGTAGACCTACTCATAGAAGGACTTTTGTCTATAAGAAAAATTACATCATTATAGTCAGAAAGTCTTTCTACCGAAGGAAACCAGGGCATTAAATCCCTATTCAGAGGATCAAAATCTGGATTTTTAGGATTAAGTTTTGGGTTATTATTATTATGGCTAACCGTAATACTTAGATTAACCTGCCTGCACAAACTTTGATAAAGGCTGTACTCTGTCGCATTTTTAATCTTCATCTCCTTAACTTCTTCTTTTGTAAAGAGATTCTCAGTTTTCGGATTTACAAAATCGGTAATATTTGTAACTCCACCAGGTGGTATTTCCCTGTGAATTTTTATACCTTTATTTTTAAATTTATCAAAAGTATTTAAAACATTTTCTACGATTTCTTCCATTTTAATGGAGCGATCTTCGGACAGAGCTTCATTTCCAAATAATTTCTTGTTGTGCTTTCCTTGCCATTTTGTTGGTCTTGGGTCACTTGAAGCAAAAACAGTTATCCCGTCTTCCATTATTTTATTTGCATTCTCTTCTGTTAAACTACCGAAAAATTCTTTTAGTTTTTTAATAATTTCCGACTGAGAAACTGAAGGAATACTATCAGAATCAGTACTAAAGTAATTTTCTAGTTTTAGAATTGTAAATTTTTCACCATTATCATCTTTCGTCTTATCAATATTTATTTCTAAACCTCTTGAGTTAGCAATCTCTTCACCTTTTAAGGAATGAAATTCATTTGCATTTGGATAATAAGTATTATCCATTCTTAATTTTTGATCTATATTTAAATTATCTATTTCAATAGGTGAAATATTTTTATTCTTAGTTGATTCAACAGAGGACCCTTGAACCGATGGAGTCGCAATCGTTGTTAATAAGGCTGCTGTTTGTAAAACCTTAGATACCGAAATATTTTTTTTGTGAAGCTTCTTGTCAGAAAAGTCATTAACATTTTCATAATTGCTTTTTCTTTCTTTATTAAAAGGATTTAAATTAAATTTCATATATTAAAAAAATTGCAGAAGGATATTTAATTATAATAAAAATATTATTATTACTATAATATACAAAATACAATGGGTCGAAACCAAATATTCGTATTTCCTATTGTACCATATATAATCATAATTTATTAAACTCTTTATGTTTTGTCTAATAGAAAAATCGCACCTCTGGATGCGATTTTTCTATTAGACAATGATTATTTATTTTTTCCAAATATTTTAGAAAAGAAATTTCCAATCTGACCCCAAAAACTTAATCTTACTTCTATTTTTCCACTATTATCTTCTACCGCAACTCCACTACCCTCTTCTTGAGCCTTTACTTGTAAACCTTCTCCTTTTATTTCACTTTTACTCTTTTCTAAATCTGAACCAATACTAAGATTATGAACCTTCAAAGCTTTTATGTTTGTACCAGTAACAATACCTTCAACTGCAATTCTGTTACCAATAACAATATCAGCAAGCGTAGAGGTATTACCACCTCTTTGGTCATATATAGCATTACTTACATCAACCATATATATTTTAGATGGTGATTCTTTTGATGTATTTTTTGCTATTTCTTTTATTGGAGTATTACCAAGAGATGAATTTATGGTTATAATATTTCCCTTTATTGAAGAAACAGCTCCAACAATAATAGGCTCAATTTTTGTATTTACTGGGCCCTTTCTTTCTATGGTGGGGATAGTAGTTTTAGTATTATCAACAGCATAGACATAATTAGTAGTTCCTATTACAGCAAAAATTGCTAACAAAAAAATGGTGTATTTATTCTTCATAACAAAAATTTATTAAATAAAAAATTAATTGCACTTTAATTTAAAATAAAGCACGTTTTAACAGTATACTCTAAATTAAATAAAATGGTGCAAATTTATTTTAATAAATAAACAATAAATTTAAATCAAAAACTGGAGTTTACCGTATAAAAAATCGGTAGTATAATAAAGCCCATGACTACAATATATGAAAAAT
>JBBRVK010000087.1:0-2404 GCA_038247045.1 Minisyncoccia bacterium
AAGCTCTTCTTCCAGCAAATCAACTTGGATGGCATCTCTATTAAATTCAATTTCAGACTGTTGACTTAGTTTTTTTATCAACATTTCTGTAATTTGATGGAGATATTCAATTGAAGGTGAAAACCATTTCTGTTTTTCTAAAAAACCCAGATGAAATAAGGCACCATATTTATCAGCTGCAAATGCTGTTATCCATGTTTTAAGTATATCCACCGGCTGATTTGGCAGATCATCAATCGCAAAGTCTTGCGGCAAAAAATAGGCATTTAACTCTTGTACTTCTTGTTTTTTCAGTTGTGCCATCTCCAGTTTCCCCCTTATATAATTGTGATCTTGCTATTACAACGGATTATTATCAACCCGGTTTGCACTAATCTTCTCAAGAGGTTTTCTGCTTTCCCCTGGTCTTGTCTCTGCAAATTTCGATATTCTTTTGTAGGGGCGAGGTCTGCTCGCCCGAAAGTTTCTCTTGTTGTTCAAGGACACGGGCGGGCAAACGAGGCCACTGATAAACCCGCTATAATTCACCCCAAAATTTAATAATAATCTTTCACTAATATTTTTCTTGATATTTTAAGAAAAATATTAGTTTTTTTATAAAAAAATAAGGATCTTTGCTCCTTATTTCCCTAATAACTTAATTATTCTCTTGATATTTACTGCAAATATTGTTAAAGCTCCTTGCATGTTCATGCCAATTAAACCTGATGATGATGCAGTATCATAACCATGTCTGTTTTTTAGTTCTCCATTTTTTGCTTCTATCTTGTATCGTTCTTTGGACCTTATTCTAAAATACTCACTTTCCTGAAACTCTTTCTGCTCCTTATGGCTATCTGATTTAATTGTTACTGTATATGCTTTTGACTTTGCCCCTTCTTTAAGGCAACCTTCTCTTTGCGGGCATATCTTACATTTTTTTATATCAAAGTAGTAAAAAGTTCTAGGATTTTCGTTAGAATTCTTCCTTTGATGGTGTGCTTTTCTTACAGCCATATGGCCTTGTTTACATACATACATCTGGGCATCTTTGTTGAACTCAAACTCTTCTTCTTTTCTCCTAGCTCCTGTTGCTGCTAAAGGACTTAATTTAGATATTAGTTTTATATTTTTTTCTTTTGCATAATCCAAGTTGTTTTTTTCTGAATATGCTGCATCTCCTAATATTTCTTCTACTTCTATTCCTGCTTGTTTTGTCTTTTCTACTAATTCCACTAACTGCTTACCATCGTGTTTTTCTCCTGATGTTACTACTGCTGCTGTTATCAATCTTTCTTCTGTCATTGCTATATGCGTTTTATATCCAAAAAATGATGTGTCTGCTGTCTTATGTCCTGTCTTTGCATCTCTATCATTTGATAATTTTAGATGTTCTAGATTGTCTGATATATTTTCTCTTAAATTATTTAATTTTTCTTGAACTTTTGGATAGAATGCTAATCTTTCTTCTACTTCTACAACTTTTATTAACTTCTCACAATACTCTATCTCATCTTCTAGTATACCGTTGTCTACTTTCTTCGGAAACTTTTCTCGCATTTTTTCATCTATCTGATATATTGATTTTCTTAATTCTTTTGAATATTCTAATAGCGCTTCTCGTGGAGATCTTTGATTGTATCTTGCTTTTGTATGGGTTGAGTCTACTATTATCGCTTTGCTTTTTATTATATCTTTAGCTATTGCTATTCCTACTGTTTTTGATATCAACATATCCAGCAAATTTATGTCTTGCAATCTCAATTTTCTAAACTTAGTCAATGTGCTTGGATTTATTACATCTTCTTCGGGAGCCATGTCTAAAAAATATTTGAAGCTCATATCGTATCTTGATCTTTCTACAATGTCCTCATCGGATACATCAAAGATTACTTTTAACAGTAAATATTTGAATAATTTAATTGGATCTTGGGCAGTCCTTCCGTTGTCTAGACAATATTTAGATTCTAATTCAGTATATATAAATGTAAAATCAACAAGTTCTTTTATCTGACGTAACATATTGTTTTTGGGCACAATTTTATCATAAATACTCGTATATGGGCTTAATATCATTTCAGTTTGTCGTTGCAACAAAGAGCTCACCCTTTCTAGTTCTTTTTGATAATTATATTATACTATAAATGGTATAATTTTTAACTAGTTATCTTTAAGAACTAAGTACTTTTTCAGTGCCCTCCGGGCAGACCCCGCCCCTACAAAACATTCGGGCGGGCAGACCCCGCAAGTAAAAGAGCTTGTAACTTATTTCCACCTAGCCAACTAGCGAACTAACCAACTAACCAACTTCTTTTACATCTTCTAAGTATACTTACGCCCTATACTTGTAAAAACTTGCAAATTTTTTTACGTTTTTAAAAGCAATAAAGGCCAGTCTTTCGACCGGCCTGTATTGCTTTTGTAT
>JBBRVK010000088.1:0-2398 GCA_038247045.1 Minisyncoccia bacterium
AATCAATCAGCAGATTTGGGATTTAGTATAAAGTCAAAAATAGGTGGTGAATCCACTTTGTTAAATGCTGGAAACACTACCAATTTTATTTATCAAATTGTAGGTTTTAATGGCACACGAGATGATATAATTAGAATAAATGAAATAGAATCAAAGAGTAAAATTAAAGATCGTTTAGATGAGATTAAAAAGCTAGGGGGTGAATTAAATTTTATCTCTCCTGAAAAGGATATTTTTAAAAATAACTTAGTGCTAATCGATAGCTTATTACCAAACCTTTTGGCAGAACTTCTAAAGCAATATTATACAAGTAATCTAAATAGAACCAACTCCTTAACTGAGGAAATCAATAAAAAAAATCCTCTTTCATTTGACACCCAATTCTCACACTCTTTTTATGGATATAAAGTTAAGCGGTTCCTTACAGATGTTGCTCTTGGTATGATGCCGTCAAAAGTATGGGGAGGATTATATGACGCAACTGGAGGTTATCTAATAGTTAAGAGCGATGGTGATGTTTTGTGTTACCATATTTACAATAAAAATGAATTTGAAAATTATTTATTTGAAAATACAAAATTTGAAACTGCTAGTAGCACACGGCATAATTTTGCCCAAATTTACCAAAAAGGAAATGATTTGTTTTTTAAACCCTAACTCCGCTACTATTTTACCCCGTCTATAAATGTTTTTCAATAAACCCTTTGTTTTATTGAGTTTACGTATTACCTTTGGGCTACCTAAATAGGTAGTCTTATGAATATACCAGCATGGGTTCTGAAACACAAAGAGCCAAAAACAGAAATTAAATTCATCAATGCTTGTTTTTACAAGTATCAAGTCTCTTATAAATACAATAAGGACAAAAAGAGAACCGACAAGATCACCGGGCAATTACTGGGGAAAATTGACGAAGCTCTAGGATTTATAAAATCTGACAAACATACGATCCGAGAGCAAGCTAAGGCCGTTGTCCTTCCAAAAGTGGATATTAAGAACTATGGTATTTGTCTTTTATTCTACACACTTCTCAAGGATGAGTTAGAACTTTTTAAAAAGCATTTCAAAGAAAGTATAGCGGATACTATTTTTATTTTTGCTATGATGAGATGGGCTTTTCAATCACCCATTAAAAGAGTTCCATCTTATTTTGTGCACGATTTCAGTTCAGAACTTTACGGTAAAACATCTTTATCTGACAAAGATTTCTCTAACGCATTAAAATTTGTAGGTGAAAACAGAGAAGCTTTAACACAATGGATGAAGGACTTATTGAATATAGAAGGAAACCACAACAACAAGTTTGTACTCATGGACTCAACCCATGTTACTAGTGTTTCAGAGCACTTAGGCATCAATGCATTGGGTTACAATCCTGAGCACAGCTATGATAAGCAAGTACGGTTGATGTATCTATTTTCTGCCCAACTAAAAAAACCTGTTTATTATAGATTAATCAATGGGAATATAACAGACTTAAAATCTATGAAGCTATGTATAGCAGAAATGAAGGTAAAGGATGTGATTTATATAGCCGACAAAGGATTTTACAGTAAAGAAAATAGAATAATGTTGGACAATGAAAAGTTGCAATACCTAATTCCATTGCACAGGAACAACAAGCTTATCAACTTCAAACCAATAAAGGAGGGTAAAATAAAAATTGAAAATAAAACATATTTCATTTATCAAGATCGAGCAATATGGTACTACGCCTACGAAGAAGAAGGGATCAAATTAATAACCTTCTTGGACGACAAGTTGAGAACAACAGAGGAGAACGATTATCTGTTAAGAATACAAACAAAGCCTGAAGAATATACAGAAACCACATACTTTGAAAAGTTACATGTTTTTGGAACACTTACCTTGGTATATAAAACCAATGAACTAAGTGACCCCAAAGATTTATATACAGGCTATAAAAAAAGGAATGAAGTAGAAGTCATGTTTGATAGTTATAAAAATTTCCTAAAGGCAGATTTGATGTATATGCAAGATAGGCATGTAACAGAAGGGTGGCTCGCAACAAATTTTATAGCCATGATTGCGTATCATAAGCTATTTGCAAGAATACAAGATGCTAAATTAACAGCACATACATCACCGAAAGATGTAATTGAAATTTGTAAAAGCATCTACAAGGTAAAAATCAATGGAGAATGGCAAATTTCTGAAATTACAAAAAAAGTAGACCTTCTCCTGAAAAAATTAAAAATAGACTACCTAAATGTTTAGCGGAGTTAGGGTTTAAACTTAACCTCCAAATAAGATTTATATAAAATTAGTGCTGGGTCTACTATTTTTATAAATACGTAAATCTATAATTATCAAACATTTAGATACTTATGGAATTAATCTAAATCCAACGTGACTTATAGTCCGTTGCCTTATAGTC
>JBBRVK010000089.1:0-2384 GCA_038247045.1 Minisyncoccia bacterium
CCAACTATGGAGTGGTGGTCAAATTCCGATTTTAGGGAATCCATTGTATCTTTCTATCGTAGACGAAATTAAAGAACAAGAATACACCGTAGAAGAAACCTGGAAAACAATCATTCCAACTTCATTAATCGTGTTGCAAAGTAAAGGAGTGCTATTAGAAGATGGCGGTTTGCCTTATGAAGCGGAATGCGAAGTAGAGATAAATCCAAAACTAAAAGCTAGTGATAAAACGCTAGGCAAAAAGATTGTTTAATTTAAAACAGGTTGGTGAGGTTATAATACCAACTTGTTATTCATTTATGATAACATTATTTATCTTACAACCATGAACAGACAAACACTCGACAAACTCCACGGCTTAGATTTTGAATTTCCTGACAGTTACGATGAAGTAGCAGATATGATTACAGCAAGCAGGCAAAAAGAAGGGGAGAATGCAAGGATTTCAAAGATTGATATTTTAGCAGACTCGAACAATAAGAAAAACGTTCAAATTTATACCGTTAGGATAACGCTGAGTACAAGTTTTTATCATAACGATGTTTTTATCAAAGTAAACGGCATAGAATATCAAGCATCCAGAAAAAATTCGTTGCTGGGATTGAATAAATATTATGCAACTATTATTATTGATTTAGAAACCGCAACCACAGAGAATGGTAAATTAAATGTAGCTGCTTTTTTGAAAAAAAGAGATACAGGAAAAGTGACAGCAAACTTGGCTAAGCTAATCACAATTAATAGTATTTTAAAAACTGAAAAAAATGAAAAAGATGATGATGACCAAAAGGATATTAAACTAATTACAATCCATATTTATTGGAATAATAAAAAAGATGGGCGTGTAGAAAAATTTATTCCAAAAAAACTTGAAAAAAAGTTTGAGAATAAAATTGAATACATATACCACGACAAACAAAATACGATTCACTATATAGGGATTTTTGATCAAATACAAATCGAAAACCGTTATGATGATAGGTATGTTCCTAACAAAAAAGAAAAAAGCATATTTTTAGTTAATATACTTCAGTTGCAAAATTATCTCTCTAAGACTGTATTCTTTAGGATTAGCCACAACACAAGCCCTAAGACTGACAGGAATATATATTCCCTAGCTAGTCTTTTGGGGGCTATGTTAGAATGTAGCTTTAATGATTTCACATCAAATGGGTTCAGTAATTCCAAAGGAGAGAGTGTAGGAGGAAGTTCATCCCACAAAAATGGCATAAATGGAGATATGAGATATTTACGGAAAGATAAATCTGGTAAAAATGTACATCTTAATCTGGAAGGTGAGCATGAAGATCCCTGTGGTTGGCTTGGAATGGATGAGGAAAGACAAAATCTATTTAACGATGCGATGTATAAATTTGGGTGGAAAAGTATGCTCTCATTTAAGTACAATGGAAAGCTACTAAACCATTCTAAACCAGACGAAAAGCATAATGATCATCTACATCTTCAAAACTACTCAATACCTAACTTCAAAGAAATAATTGTCACCTTGCTACTTTTTATTTTTTGTGCTTGCAGTAGTAAAGAAAATAAATCTATTCTAACTAAGAAAAATTCCGAAGTTCGGAAAGCTTCGAAAGACTCTATTATCCTCTCCTCGATGCATAAGCCCAATTTCATTTTAGGGGACTTTGATGGTGATATGCTAAAAGATACTGTTCAATTGACCGAAAATTTAAACAATAAAAAGTATGGTCTTAGGTATTTACTTGCCAGCGGTGAAAGAAAGCAACTGTTTATGGGTGAAATTTTATTTGATATAGATGATATTTTTTGGGCAGGTATTTTTGAGTTAGTTTCCAAAGGCGACACTACTTTTAATAATGTTGATAGTACTGGAAACATTATAACAGAACCAGCCACTGAGCAAGACAAAATAGTGCTGCCGAATGATGCAGTTTATATTCATGAAATGGAACACTGTGGTGGTGGTATAATATATTGGGATGGGAAAAAGTTTGTGTGGGTGCAACAGGAATAGATTAGAACCTAGTAAATTGTAACTATGTCAAAAAATAATAGACGTTTTAAAAGGCATTGGTGTTCAAAAAGATTATATTCAACGCGGTTTAGCAACACAGTAAGAGAGTTGTAAATTCAGAAAGTGGAAAGAAAGGTTTTAATTTAAATTTCCGTTGCTTATTTGTAAAAAAGAGATACGAATGAAATTACGTATAGAAATGCGGCTTTAATTCAATTAATTTCTAAACTAACGGATGAAGTTGAAAAGAAAATAGAGTTAGAAATAGTAACATATCACATTTATTGGAACAGTGAAAATGAAGGGCGAATAGAAAAGCATGTTCCACTAAAAATTGGAAAAGGATATGAAAATAAAATTAAATACATATACCACGATAAAAAGG
>JBBRVK010000090.1:0-2308 GCA_038247045.1 Minisyncoccia bacterium
ATGTATTTTCATCCATATTTTCATCTGTATTTTCATCCGTATTTACATCCGTATTTACATCCGTATTTACATTTACACTTGCACAAATTTTGACAACATAGTATTTCTGTATTTCTCCAAGTATTTCTCTATCTTCTATGGATTCAATTATGCCAGCACCATGCATAGGATATACAATTTTATCTCCTATATTATACATACAAATTCCCCCAAAACAAATAACGCAACAAGTCATAAAATAGCATTTACTTGTATTTACAAAGCTATCTTTTTATATTTATATTTAAAGTATACTACTATTAAAGTATAATGTCAAAAAAATATAATTTTAACATTAATGATAAGCAGTGTCAACAAAAAAATGGATTTAAATTGGGTTTTTATGATTGATTTTTGATAATGTCTTATTATAGGGTTTTTGATTTTGTCCTAAAATTAAAAATTAATTAAAATATTACACTTTATCGATATAAAAAGAAAAAAGATGAGGTGGCTATAATGAGAAAGGTGGAGTTAGATATGGATGAAAATTTGAAGTATGAAACAATTAAAAAGTTGGTTGAAACAAATGGTAATAAGAATGCCACGATTGTTAAACTACAATGTACATTAAGACATGTAAATCGAATGATTAAGGGCTATATGGAAAAAGGAAAAGAGTTTTTTGTCCATGGTAATAAAGGACGTAAACCAATACACACAATTTCTGATGAAACAAAACAACTGGTTATAGACTTGTATAAGAATAAATATTTCGATGGAAATTTTACTCATTTCACTGAATTATTAGCTGAACATGAAAATATAACAATATCTGTTAGTGCTATTAAAGGTATTCTTATGAGCCAAAATATATTATCTCCTAGAGCAACCCGTACTACAAGAAAGAACTTTAAGAAAAAGTTGGAAGAAATACAGGAAAAGTCTGGATTATCAGATGGAGAGAAAAAATACATAGCCGAAACTATTATTGCTATTGAAGATGCTCATCCCAGAAGACCACGTTGTGCTTATTTTGGTGAAATGATTCAAATGGACGCTTCACTACATAATTGGTTTGGTGAGTCCAAAACTCAGCTTCATATAGCTATTGATGATTCAACTGGTTCTATTATAGGTGCTTACTTTGACCCAGAAGAAACATTAAAAGGTTATTATAATGTGCTAAATCAAATACTCACTGAATACGGCATTCCACATATGTTTTTCACCGATAGACGAACTGTGTTTGAGTATACAAAAAAGAAAGCTCCCTCTATTGAGGAAGATACCTTCACACAGTTTGGTTATGCCTGTAAGCAACTTGGAATTGAAATTAAAACTAGTAGTGTTCCGCAAGCAAAAGGACGTGTAGAACGTTTATTCCAAACATTGCAGTCACGCCTGATACTAGAATTAAGGCTAGCAGGCGTGACAACAATTGAGGAAGCAAACGAATTTTTAAACTCTTACATAAAAAAATTCAATGCAAAGTTTGCACTACCAATTGATCATAGCAAATCTGTATTTGAAAAACAACCATCAAACACCGAAATAAATCTAACACTGGCTGTTCTAACAGACCGTAAAATAGATAATGGTCACTGTATCCGTTTTAATAATAAATATTATAAACCTGTTGATGCAGATAATACCCCAGTTTATCACCGAAAAGGTACCGATGTTCTAGTTATTAAATCTTTTAATGGGGAATTGTACGCTAGTATAAATGATAAAATATATGGGCTAGAAGAAGTAGCAATTAAAGAAACATTTTCTAAAAATTTTGATATTTCAAAAGAGGAACCAAGACAAAACAAAAAATATATACCTCCAATGAGTCATCCTTGGAAACATGCATCTTTTATGAACTTTTTAAAGAAACAAGCACATTTAAAAGACAAAGTAGCTTCATAAATCAAAAAAATTATAACAAAAATCAATATGTGCTTTGTGGTATTATTTACAAATAATACCACAAAGTAATCTTGTGCTGCTTTTTTCAAGTTTGCGGTTTGCCCTATTAACACTTACAACGCCGAGCAAAAAGTTTTTTAAGTGCGGTTTATAATGAGAGGTTCCTGTATGATAGCCTAGATGTTGGCGGAGACGCCATTCCAATGCCCATCTTCATAGACTCACTTCGGAATGGTGCCTCCGCCTGCGTCTCTGCAATCATATAGGAGAGGCTCATTGTAAACTGGATTCTTGAAAAAGTTTTTGCCCTCAAATATTCACTTCCAAATTATTGAAATAAAAACATAAGCACCAATAAAATTTTGGTGCTTATGTTTTTACTTTTTTAGGACATTTTCAAAAATGCTTGACA
>JBBRVK010000091.1:0-2266 GCA_038247045.1 Minisyncoccia bacterium
ATTGCGATCGCCCAAAGTTTTTTCTAATTCTGATAATAAACTTTTACCACCACGTTTGAGGCAACCGGACTTTTGACATACCATAATCCTCGCTTTGGGTTGAGGTGGTAAATCTTGATTTGGATAACCATCAATTGGTATGACTCGATAGGCTTTGATTTTAATTTTACTTGTGTGCGAGTCTAGCTTACTATGACCATGAATTAGCAACACCCTGAATCCTTACACCAATTTTTTTTGAGCTTTGATATCACGAGCAAACCAAAATATAATTGCTGCTAAGGCTGGTAAAAGCGTTATACCGACAGTTACAGTTGTACTTGGAATACACAATAGGATGCTAGTAATCACAAATCTTTTTGAATGTATGTTTAAAGCTGCAACTCCCAGCAGTACAGAGGAATACCAAGAGCAATACCAAGGAGCAGCAAATAGAAATAATATTAAGGTAATCCATCCTATATTTATACTAAGATTAGTTTCAGAATAATTTTTTTTCCAATATGGTTTTACCAGAATAATCAAATAAGAAAGTAGAAATATAGAAAACATTAGAGATTTAAATATTGAGAATATATTCTGTTGAAAACTTAGAGGAAAGTCGAGAATTTTTAAACTTATTAATTTCTTAACCAAAGCATGTAATGAAGAACTTACTTTTCCTTCAACCCCAGGATTTAAAAGGCTTCTCCAAGCATCTACTGTAGGTAAAGCTATAATATAAGCTGCAAAAATTATAGCTATAGAGATACAAATGGCAGTGAATAAAGTTTTCCAACGTTTTTGCTTAATTAAGTAAACAAAAAGCAGAGGCAGCCAAATAATTGGTAATGTTTTAATTAGAAAACCAATCCAAGCTGTAATAATCGCAGCTATATAATTACGGTTTTTGAGGCATATTACTAAAATAATTAAAACTGTAGAAATAAAGACATCAATATGTGCATTTATAACCTGCTCATACAGCAGAAATGGGTTAACTAAGTATGCAATTGTTACATTAACTTTATAAGGAGAGTTTTTTAAATGCCGCCATATTAAGTAAGCATTTAATATATGGAATAAAAGACATATTAATTTAAATACATAAATTCCTAAGCTAGGAGTAATTGCAACGAAAATAGCGGAAAACGTAAAAAATAGTTGAGATACAGGCCCATAAGTTGAAGTCTGTTTCCAGACAAGAAATGCAGACAACTTTGAAGTAAATGTGCCTGCACTATTAATAAAAGGGTTAATTCCATTTAAATTCATCAAACCATAATGCACATATAAATTAATATCGGTAGTTATTGGATAACTTATCAAGGCAATTAACAAAAAAAATGAACTATTTTTTAGTATTTTTGTAAAAGTTATATCTGTTTGTTGATTTTTATTTATTATTAGCCACAGAATATATATAATATTTAAACAAAAGTATTCTATAACTGTTCTTAGTTTGTCAAATTTGTCAAAATTGTTATAAAAATCAGGTAAATATTTACCTGTGGAATTAGCTAAAGAATCAAGATTAAAATAATAAGCTCTAATTGCTAATTCTCCACAGAATACTAATGACAAAATTATGGCAAGACCTAACAATATTTGGTTTTTTTTCATATTATGAGAATTATTCATATTTACCCTCAGCTAGGTTGGCAGAAAAATATTGTGTTTTGCGTCTACGCTCTATTACCGATGCTGAATACTCCTTGTTCACGAGGGACGGAAAGGTTATTATTGCACATTTGGTTTTTTTTTGCAACCCTACTTAGAACTAGCCTATACCGTCATTGGTAGACAATAGCAACAACAAATAGGGGTAAAAATTTTACCCCTACAAAGTCGTGTATTATTTTAAGAATAGCTAGAAAAGGTTAGTACTATTTAGGGCTTACGCACTTGTGACGAGAAACTAAGCCTTTGCGATTACTTCGCTTCTCTACGAGACGCTTCGCGAACGCTCGTAATGACGTAAAATCCTAGTCCCTGCGTAAGTCCTGCTATAGGACTCCTATTTGATTTTTGAACAAAATTACGTATTGTAGGGTGTGTTAGAACGAAGTTCGTAACGCACTATTATCAAGGGTTTGGTGCCGTACTCTCCTTGCTAACACAACGCCAGTTCGCTCAAGTCGGGAAACCCGCCCACACGACTGGCTCCCCTATATATCTTTTCAGAAATCAAACCGGATTCCTATATTAACTTAAGTGATTTTCTAGCAAAGATGCGATCGCATCGGTAGAAATATTCTTGTATTTCTTGTTACCAATTTCTAAAACC
>JBBRVK010000092.1:0-2243 GCA_038247045.1 Minisyncoccia bacterium
ATCACGGCCTTTTCTGGGTCTGTAATATGGTAATAAGCAACTGCGGCAATATCGATTGAAACATTGTCTTTTGTAATAATTTTTTGAGAAGGAATTTCCATCGTAATGGTTCGCATCATAATAGTAGTCATCTGCTCAAAAACTGGAATGACATAAATCAAACCAGGACCACGAACTCCTGTACACTTACCAAGAAAAAAGATAACCCCTCTTTCATATTGTTTTACTACTCTTAAACCTGAAATTAACAATACTGCTATTATTCCTAAGATTATATATAATGTCATATTATTTTTAACACCTGTCTACCGGCAGGCAGATTAATTGTTAAAACTTAACTTCGACTGGATTTTTCTCCACACTATCTTGTTCAAGTTCAAAAAATTCTAAAGCTTTGAAATTAAACATTCCTGCTATTATATTCCCTGGAAACATCTGGACTCCTGTATTGAAATCTCGAACATTACCATTGTAGAATCTACGGGATGCCATAATTTTATTTTCTGTATCTGATAACTCACTTTGAAGCTGCAAGAAATTTGTATTAGCCTTAAGATCAGGATAAGCTTCTGAAATAGCAAAAAGAGATTTTAAGGTTCCAGAGAGCATATTTTCTGCTTCCCCTTTCTCTGCAATAGTTCCTGCTTGCATAGCACGAGAGCGAGCTTCTGTAATTTTTTCAAAGGTTCCTGATTCATGAGTAGCATAACCCTTAACTGTATTTACTAAATTAGGAATAAGATCATAACGACGCTTAAGCTGAACATCAATATCGGCCCAAGCCTCTTCTGTACGAGTACGAAGTGTAATAAAACCATTATATTTAAAAACTAAATATAAAATGAGCGCGACAACTACGGCTAAGATAATGTATAAAATTGACATAATATTTTTTTGATTAAATAATAAATTATAATTAATAATTACGAGATATCTCTATTATACCATAAATGCACCGCCGACAAAGTCGGCGGTGCATTTACTAAAAGATAATAAATATATTACTTCTTTTCTTGCCATTCTTTCACGAAGACCAACAATGGACTTGCAAGGAAGATAGATGAGTATGTTCCAAAGAACATACCTGCTGTTAACATTAAAGCAAAAACCTTAGTACTTGTTGGCCCAAAAAATACAAGAGCAAGTAATGCCATAATAACAGTTGATGATGTAATGATTGAACGAGCAAAAACTTGATTCAAACTTCTACCAACAGTTTCTTCAAAAGTTTTAAAGTGTCCAACGCGGATATTTTCACGAATACGATCAAAGACAACGATAGTATCAGAAACGGACAAACCAAGAACAGTTAGTATCGCGACGACAAAAAGAGTATCCACTTCCACTCCATAAAAATGACTCAAGACGGCAAAAACTCCGACTGGGATCAAGATATCATGAATCAAAGAAACGATAGCGATGAACCCATATTTCCAAGAAGATATTGGTTTTGAAACTTTACGGAATGAAAAAGCAATCCAAAAAATAATACCAAGAGCTACGAGAATAAAGGAAATAATTGATTTACGAACAAGCTCAGCTCCAACAGAAGGTCCAATTGAATTAAAACTTTTTTCAATAACTCCAGCTCCAAGTGAACTTAAGATTGTAATGTGTTCTTTGTCTGAAATAGCACGAGTTTTAATACTGTAACCCTTTTCTCCAATAGGTTGAATTAGTGCTTGTCCAAGACCAAGTGGTTTAATACTTGATTCTATTACTGATTGTTCAGGACGGACAGTTGTATATTCAACTTCCGTTAATGATCCACCCTTAAAATCAATTCCAAAATTTAGACCGAAATACCCCACTGCAGAAAGAGACAAGACAACTAGAAAAACTGAAATTAGAACGAATACTTTTTTATATTTAATGATGAACATAAATTATTTTTGAGATTTAGCACTACTAAAGCCCGACCCGAATAAGAAGTTTGTAAATCCACTTGTTTTTTTAATATTTAAGGTATAAAGGAATAATCTTGTTATAAAGATAGCTGAAATCATCGAGATCAAAACACCAATTAAAAAGACTAAAGCAAATCCTTGTATTAGAGTTGTTCCAAACCAATAAAGGATAATCGCAGTGATGATACTTGAGATATTTGAGTCACGAACAGACAGCCAAGCACGTTTGAATCCATGATGCACAGAGTCGGCGACGTCGCTTCCGCCCCTTAGTTCTTCTTTGATACGCTCAAAAATAAGAACATTGGCATCAACAGCAATACCGAGCGAAATAAT
>JBBRVK010000093.1:0-2211 GCA_038247045.1 Minisyncoccia bacterium
AGGTTAATTTTAAAATATCACTGATTCTAAGGCCAACATTTATTCCAAGAATAAATAATAGTTCATTTCGGAGATTCTGCTCTCTTAAATAGGATCTCATAATTCTTATGGTTTTTATGTCTCTTATGGGTTCTACAGTTTTCATTTTACATCTTCCTTTCTGAAATATTTTTTTTATAATTTTTTAATCATCATCTTAAAATTTGAAATTTTGGGGACCTCAGGGGCAATGTCATCAAGATAGTCTGCAAAAAAAATACAATTCAAAGCCAAAATGTTAAAAGCTATATAAAAACATAAATATGATCAGTCTTATATATAAAATTTATGAGAAAACCTATAATTAATATGTTTTGACTTAGCAAAGTATCTATTCTTTCAATCTTTACTATTTTTGAAAAACCTTAATAGGCCTGACCATATTTTAAATTAACAATATGGCAAACTTTCATTTTAAGTAAAATAATAAATTATCAATATACAAGTTTTATGCTTTTTACAATGCCCTTTTCTTATTTAAAGAATATTTATTAGCTCTTACAGTCATTCTTCTTGGAAATTTTCTTTCTGGACGAATAGGGATTATATTACGGGATATTTCTTTCATAATTTTGCTTAATATTTTCGACCGTTTTCTAGGACGTTGTTCTAAAAGCATAGAAACTAATGAATTTTTCAGCTTACCTATGAGAATATTGGTGTTAACTTTATACTCGTACTTTAAATCTTTATCATTATTTTTCTCCATAATTATTGCATTGGCATCCATTTTTGCAAGTGAAACCATGTTTGATAAATACATCGTTGCATAGAAATCTTGCTCTATTGCAATTAGTGTTTCTCCGCTAAAATTCTCTATTTGAAGCCTGTTTTTTAATTCATTATATTTTACTTCTATTCCCCAGCGCTTAAAATAAAGCACCTTAAAGTCAGCTACACTAAAGCTTTCATCAAATATATTTGTTATTAAAATTTCTGTTGTTTCTGAATCTAATTGAAATTTAAGAACCCTCATTTTTATGATTTTACCCTTATACTTCACTTCAACTATTTGGTCAGCGTTAGGTGCATTAACTACATCTTTTAAGAAAGCACTAGACACACGCATAAGATAATGTATTTTTTTACTTTCTATAAATAAAATAAAATCTCTTGATGGATAGCCTCTATCAAATAGAATAAGATCATTTGAAAAACCTATCTCCTCTAATTTGTTTATTAATCCCTCTGCCTGCACTCTCTCGCCTGCTTTATACTTACCTATTACTGAAGTTAAGATCATATCATTTTCAACATCGTATAGCCCTGTTGCTTTAGCACGAGCAACTTTAATGCTTTGATTCTCAATATATCCAAATTTATCCCTTAAATTTTCACTATTATTTATTTCTAAAATTGTTCCATCAATACTTAATAATCTATAGCCTTTATACCTGTTAAAGTCAGTATCTTTATAAAACCATTTGATTATTTCATCAGACATTTTTATAAAAGCAGTTGGTGATATTTTTTGTCTAGCCTCTGAAAAAGCTTGCTTTGTAACATCAAAGTTTGTGCCATTTATATTATTGAAAAAATCATCTAATTCTAGCTGAAGGCTCCTTTTTACAAAATTCAATATGAAAACTACAATACTTTTAAAAGTCATTTTATTATTTCCTATTCTTGTGAAATATGTTTCTTTAATTCTTGTTTCACACATAAATATTATATCATTTACAAGTTCATCTGTTATTCTAATTCCTTCTGAAAAAAAATTTCTTTTTGTTTTCATTAAAGACACCCCAATAATTTACAAGATATACCCGGAAGTAGGTACTCAAATCGATTATTAGGGCGTTTTGAAAATGTCAAGTGTTTTTTTTGATTTTTAGAAAATATTTATTTTCCATTTTGTGTATTCTTAGCTTGATGACATTGCCCCCGGGGGTCTTTGTGAGGCGAAGCCGAACTTGCTATCAGAAACAATATCTAAAGAAGGAAGTCAATTATTTAATAATGGAGAAATATATGTAAAGGATGTAGTAAAAAATAGTATCCAATAGCAAGTTATCATTCCAATCATCGCTTTGTAAGAGATTGGCAAGCGGGTTGAAAGCATCTCATTAGGGTGACTGTAAGTTGGGTAAAATAGAAATTAATTAGTTGAAATTTAGAATGAGCATCAGTGGCTGGAGTAGCTATTGGTGCTTATTTTGTTGCAGGTTCGAG
>JBBRVK010000094.1:0-2187 GCA_038247045.1 Minisyncoccia bacterium
AAGACAGTGAAATTCATCTAAGTGATCTGCCTGTTTTTCAAGGTCAAGAGGTTGAAGTAATTGTTTTGATTTCTCCTTTGCCTGAGCCTAAAAAAACTTTTACTGTGCGTCAGTTACTCGATTCTGGGTTAATGGGTGTGTGGGAGAATCGTACCGATATTACAGATAGTCTGACCTATGCTCGTCAGTTGCGTAATCGCAAATCTACTTTGTAAATCTCAACCCAACTGCTGGCAGAGAACAAAGTGGGACAAGACCTGTTTTAGTTCTTTCTATTGACGATATTAATAGTCTTCCTCTCGTCGTAACTGTGGTTTTAGAATGATATTACTAAATTAATTATATGGCTCATATAGGCAGCTTTTGTGGTTTTCCGGGAGATTGGGCATATCAAGGTAAAGCAAAACTTTTACTTAAAGATACCGTTCAGTTAGTGACAGTTAGCTTGCGCTTTATTTTTAAGGAACAATCTGAAATAGATGTAGAAATAAATTGGGAAGAATTTTCTAGAGAAGAACAGGTGGAAATCGGTCTAAAAATGAAGCTTGAGCAAACCCAAGTGCTTGCTATTCAAGAAAGTATATTATTAATAGGATTCTCTGTTCCACCTTTCAACATCAATAGAACAACAGAATTTAATGTAGCAAAAATCATATCTTATTACCAGTTTTCAACAGATTCATCTATGCAAGAAGATGACAAGCATTTTGTTGAATTAAAAGCTTACTTAAATGATATGGTTTCATCTGACGACGCAATTTTTGCTGAAGAATTTGAGAGTATTCCCTTCAGAAATATTGATCGAAAAGGTGATCAACCTATATATTGTAAATTGAACTCTGGATATGAAGTCAGATGTGGCAAAAAATATATTACTCATAAAGATCATCAGACTGCTCACTACAAAAAAAATATAGAAACCTTATACAAATTCAGTTTTATAGATATATCATTGCCATTAAAAAGCGATAATATGATTGCAGATGAAAATAAAGATATAGAAATATCTTTGTTCAAAGATTTAGAGAATCTTTTTAATGATGCTTGTGCATTCCTTAGCGTTGTTTGTGATCGTGAGATATTACCGATATACTATGATTACTCAATTTATAAGCATAATAAATATATAGAAGGCAGAATAATTCCTATTTGGTCACGGAGAAAAATCTTAAAAGTCAATAAATCTTGGGTTACTCATGAAACCCACTTAATGGGTAACATTACGGCTTTTTTTGAATGTTGTCCTATTAGTAAGCAACTGAGTAGAGGGATACAACATTTGAAACTAACAGTGTACGAGTCTTCGGCTGAACTAAAATTAATGGCATCATGTTCTGCAATAGAATATTTTTATTCTTTTTGGTTTTGGAACATGAATGGAAGACAAAAATTAATAGAGGCTACATCTGAAAAGAATTTACTTATATCAGATAAAATATCCGTAAAAATGATTGAAAAAGTCAAAGTTGCAACCGACAAAACACCTTATCTTTCAACAATTATTCGTTTTTTTATTGACGATTTGGGTGTTCATCACAAAAAATATATCAGCAACGAAAAAGACGCACCTAAGTTTATTGAAATTAGAAATGGACTTTTACACGGAAGCTTTATTTCAGATGACACGGTAATCTTTCAGGCAGAAGAAATAGCTCAAAAATTAGGAACAGAAATTTTATTTGCAATTATAAAAATAATTTCCAAACCATATGATTTGCGACTATATGAAACCTTGCCTATTCGTACACCTGAAGAAGATTTTTACTCTTTGTCAGATGGATGGATTGAACTTCAAAAGGTATTAGATAATTTAGATTAGAAGTTTGACTTATATAAAACGAATTATTTATACAAGAAAAAGGTATTAGGGAACTAAATCAAATGCCAGAACTACTCAGAAGAATCACAATCAACCCCAAACAATGCGGCGGTCGTCCCTGCATTCGAGGCATGAGAATTCGCGTCTCAGATGTTCTCGACTTATTTGTGGCTGGACTCAGTGCCGAAGAGATTTTAGAAGAAATGCCCGATCTAGAAAGAGATGACCTAAAAGCATCACTAGCCTATGCGTCGCGTAAACTCAATCATCCCGTATTAGTTGCATGACCATCTGGATTGAGGCAAATTTATCCCCAGCGATTTTATCGCTACTTTTTGAACCGCTCATCGACATGATGTGATCTGTAA
>JBBRVK010000095.1:0-2091 GCA_038247045.1 Minisyncoccia bacterium
ATTAAAATATTCAAGTGTAATTTCCTTATCACGCTTGCTAAGCTTACCTAATTCAGTGGTGAACCATCTTCTAATACTCTTGAGATCATCACTACTTAAATTATTAATTCTTAAAATTCCTTTCTCAAGAAATAGTTCTGCAAAATCCTGATCAGCATCAATCTGTACATCTTCATCTTCTTCAAAAGTTTCTGGGTCTTGATGATCATTTAGATCTCCATTGCATTCTTCAATTTTCTCTAAATCATCATCATTTTCTTCTTTCGTAATAGATTCATTTAACAAAAAATGATGTTTTGCATACTTTATTTCATCCGCCAGAATAATAGATTTTTTTTCTTGAATAATTTTATCAATAAATAAGAAAAGAATATTTTCTTCTTCATTATTAGTAGAACCTTTCTTTAATTTCTTTAAAATAATAGATGAACTATTGAGAATTTCTATCCAAACTTCATTTAATACTGCTCTTGCAAAAGCTTCATCTTGCACGTAACCTGAAGTGCAAACATCCATAATTCTATTCCATATCCAAGCATTAATGAGTATGAAAAGATCATTCTTAGCTTTACGAACAAGTGTTGTATCTTGTTTGCTATCAGCTATTACTAAAAATAATTCACTAAGTTTATTAGGTAGTTTAATAGATGTTGATTCCATTTTAACTCTTATTTTATTAGATCGAAATAGTCTCACGGAATCAGTATCAGCAGCACTATTAATTCATCAAAACCGACCCCTTTTCTATAAAATTAATAAATATATTGCAATGTGCAACATTTTATGAAAAAAAAATTTCAACATCTTTTTAGAGTCTGATAATTCATTCAAAATTTGAATCTTTCAAAACCTCAATACTCAAAAATCAGAGAATTCCAATTTCTTATTTTTTGAAATTCCTGTTAAATCTTTCTAATTATTTATCTTTCCTAAATCTTTAATTTATCAAAGCATCTTAACACGCACATATTCAATATTATATAAAATTGCTTATTGCAGAAATAAATTTTTATTTAATCCGCTAGTCCTGAAATTGTTTTTCTCATAAAAAAAATTTTGATTTTGAGCATTTTTTGCAAAAAAATAATTTTCAAAATTTATTTTTTGGCAAAGGGGTTCTCCAATTAAAATTGCAAATATGAATTAGCCCATTATTTAAGAGAACGTCTAAATTTCTGTACAAGATTTTGATTTGACGATTTGTAGGAATTTTTCTTAGCAGGTTCTCCCCCTGAAATCAGGGGGAGTCAGAGGGGGTAAAAATGAATGATTAAAAATCTTAGACAGTGTTTAAATCTTCATCTAACACCCACAACTTTCCGTAACATCCCACAACTTTCCGTAATATTCCACAACTTGCCCCAACTTCCCAAAATCTGACCGCAACTTCCAACAAGTGGATGGCAATATTCCACTACTCCACCACAACTCAACACAACTTAGGAGCAACGTCCCACAACCTTACCGAAACTTCCCACAACCTATCTGAAGTTTCCCACTACCCGTCCGAAAAATTCCATAACCATACCGCAACCTTCCACAACTTTACCTCGACTTCCCACAACTTTACTTAAACTTTCCACAAGCTGACCACAACTTCCCACAAGCTGTTGGCAATATCCCACAACTTGTCTGAAGCTTTCCCATAAAAATTTTTAAATATTCAATGAACCAACCCTGAAAGCGGAATTTTTCGAAATTGTGTTATTCTTATATATTAAAAAGAACTTCAAGACTTTACACCCTGTTTTTGTCCGGTTTCGAACATACTTTAGAGGCTCACAGTTCAGTACTGTAATTTGAAGTCACCAACTTAGTGCTGAGCCAGGAGCTGGATAAATACAAGTTTAACTCTCAAACACCTTTGCCGCTTTGAAAAAAGAAATTGAAAAACATCAGCATTTTAAAGCCGTCGGCTTTGTAATCGCAAAAAATCCTGATGCATTTACCGAGAAGCCAGATATTCTGGCAGCTAAAGATGCCTTCATGGCAAACACTTCCCTTATCGGTGGAAAACTGTCGCAGCTCATTCGCCCGGTTTCCACTGTGATCTCTTTAAAAACTGACAGTGAAAGCCGTATGCGCTTATCG
>JBBRVK010000096.1:0-2012 GCA_038247045.1 Minisyncoccia bacterium
TAAAATAATTAAAAGCCTGATGAGCATCCCTGGCATAGGAATAATAAGCAGCGTAACAATATTGTCAACAGTAGTAGATGCCAGGAGGTTTAAGAGCAGCAATCATTACTTAAGTTATTGTGGTCTGGCAAATCATAAAAAGATGAGCGGCGGAAGGAATTATGGGAAAAGGTTGCCGAGATACAGCAGAAAATTAAAATCAGTTTACAAATCGGCTGCTGTAAGAACAATACCAACCAACAATCCGATAAGAGAATATTATGATTATCTGGTTAAAGAAAAATCTGTAACCGAACAAAATGCAAACAATGCGGTAGCAAGATATATAGCCAGAGTAAGCCTTGGAATAATAAAAAGCGGAAAGAAATATAAACCATATAGCTGGAGAAAAAACAAAAAAGAAGAATACGCAGCATAACATAGTGTGAAATAACACCAGGGATTCTTTAAGTTAAAAAAGCTGCTATTGATTTTTTATTAGAAGAACTAAATAGTTTGGGAGTAGAGTTCAGAACGGCGTTTGAGGTCCCTCAAAGCGGGAACACTCCAAAGGCGCGGTTAACCACTCCCTATTGTTTATACTAAAATTTGCCGTAGCCCATAGAGAGCTCAAATAGACGAGTAGTAAAACAAATAAAGTTAAGAATACTACATACGATTAACGTGCAAAGAAAGAGAAACTAAAAAGAGATATAACTGTAGCAGTAAATGTTTAATAAAATAAAAAATAATCAACGGTGTTGTCCGTGAGACCGAAGTCAGAAAAAAGGAATTATATCCAAAGGGTAACCTGTTTTCTCTTGACTTTCTTTTCTATAGACAACTCCGTTATACTTACTCAGAAAAAGAGAGGTAATAACGAAAATGGCAATATTAAAAAAATTTTATCCAGTTGGTTTTGTTTAACAATTAGATTATTTGATTTGTTGCAATTCATTAATAAATATTTATTTAATCAATTTAAGAGGCAATAAAATGAAATCATTAATCTTAGTTCTTTTTCTAATTTTTAGTTCAAATTTATTTTCTCAATTGCAAGACTCACCTACACGTCTTATGACCAATACTGAAATTGAAGATATGGTTAAACTTGCTCTAAGTGATGCAAATGTGTTAGCTAAAAAACAAGAACTCGAGAATAAGGGTTATCAGTATGTACCAAGTAATACAATTGGCGCAATAAGAGATGATGGAGCATCGGTTATTAATTTAGGATTTAATAAAGGTGATGTTACACTAACTACACATATTATGTATGCTAAGAATGGATCACAAGTTTACGTCACTTTTTTCGAAGCAAACATTAATTCTACTAATGGCGAGCTTGGAAATATGGAAGCTTATGAACTAATTAATGGTGGTCAACGAGGAGCTAATAAATTTGCTCCTAGTGAAAACGTACTTGCTTGCTGGGCAGCTGGTTGTACAGCAGCATTGGTCGGTTGTATAGCTTCTAATTGTGGATATTGGGCTTGTTGGGGTTTATGGTGCGCTGGTTCTGGCTTAGGGTGCTGGGTTGCGAGTTGGTTTTAATTAAAGGTGTTGTGATGAAAATAACAAATAGGCTATTCATTAATGTTCTATTTTCGTTACTTGGTTATTTAGTCGCTGTTTTTTTAATAAAAATGTTTATAAGTGCTCAAAGTAATGCAGCAATTCTTGGTATAATAATATTTGGGTTATCCCCAATAGTTCAATATAAATTTAAAAATATTAATCCAATAATATTATTTCTTATTAATTTTTGTGCTACATTTATTTTGGGTTTAATATTATAATAAACATTTTTTATTAATTATTAAGGTAAACTTTCTTTTTTGTAATAGGAAGTTTACCTTTATATTTTAACGTAAGTATAACCAGCCAATCAACCCGTTATGTAAAAAGTCAATATGTAGGTAAAAGTATTTTTGTTTTATTTATACTCCTTATAAAATAATTTGAAAAGAGACGAACTGAATAAAATCAAGTTCATCCCTTCTCTTGTATGTTGGGCAAATATTTTATTACTA
>JBBRVK010000097.1:0-1947 GCA_038247045.1 Minisyncoccia bacterium
AGCATTACTTGAAATACTTAATAAACGATTAATTGAAGATAGACGTGATGAAATATCATCAGAAATAAAGGAAGCAACAGCACTTTATAAAGCAGGAAATCTTAATACTTCCACAGCCGAAGATGTTATTTCTAAATTACATAAATGTAAAAATGACAATTAATAAAAATTTCTGTAATTTATAATTACTATGAAAACATTAACTATAAATATACCCGATAACCTCGATTTATCACCAAAAGAAACTGTAACCGCTTTAGGTGTACAACTGTACGAAATGGGAAAACTTACATTAGGGCAGGCTGCAGAAATGGCAGGCTATTCCAAAAGAACTTTTATGGAATTACTTGGTAATTATGGAGTCTCTGTTTTTAATTTTCCTGTCGAAGAATTAGACGGCGATCTGGCAAATGTCAATAATTATAATCGCTGATACAAGCTGCCTTATTCTGCTTGATAATATAGGTGAAATTGATCTTTTACAGAAATTATTTAAAGAAGTTACGATTACTTCAATAGTTGCCGATGAATTTGGCAAGCCTATTCCTGATTGGATGAAAATAAAAGATGCAGTAAATCAAAAATATTTTGAAATTATTCTGGCTTCCTTAGATAAAGGAGAAGCAAGTTCCATTGCTTTAGCAGTTGAGCAGGAAGGCAGCCTGCTAATCCTTGATGATCAAAAAGCCAGAAAATTTGCTGCAGAAATGGGTCTAAAATACACAGGCACACTTGCTTTAATTATTGAAGCAAAATTCAGAGGTTATATTAGTTTAGTCAAACCTATTATTGATAAAATTAAAGATACAAACTTCCGTATGTCACCTGAATTGGAAAAGAAAATCCTGGAATTAGCTGACGAATAATTTTATTTTATACCGACTCTTTATTTCACAATCTGACTCATCCTAATATCTGATGTACATTTTTAAGTGCAAAACACTTTTTGATTTATATTGATAGAAAGATAAAGTTCTCGTCCATTAACTTTATTCAGCAAACACCCCAAATGCTGACATAAAAACTTTAAGAAAGCCATTCTCTTTTCATACATAACCAAACCCACAATAAAGATTTTTAGAAAAAAATTTTATGGTTTTCCGAAAGCAGCAGGTTCCTGAAAGATATCATCAATTAAACATTAAATTATTTCTTTTGTATGTGTTTTAAGATATATTTACAAAAAAAAAGAAAGTGTTTATGGAAACTTTAAATGCAATTTATAAAAATGGTGTGCTTGTATTGATTGATAAAGTAGATCCTGAAAAATTAAAAAGCAAAATAATTAATATCAGAATTGTCGATGAAGAATTACTAAAACAATCGCAGGGTGATAAACTTAAAAACATTTACAAATATCTTCATAAATCAAAACCTTTTTCGGAAATAAAAGATGTAATAAATTGGCAGAAGCATATAAGGATTGATCGTGAATTATTTAATTGATAGCAATATCATCATTTATTCTTGTATTCCAGAATACAAGTTTATTTCTGATTTTATAATTGAAAATTTGCCTTCCATTTCTGTCATATCTAAGATCGAAGTTCTTGGTTACGCTAAAATTTCTGCTAAAGATTTAGCAAAAGTTGAAGAGATTTTTAATATTCTTAAAATTATTGGATTGTCTGAAGAGATAGTTGTAAAATCGATTGAACTTAGACGTACACATAAGCTTAAACTTGGTGATGCAATTATTGCTGCAACCAGCAAGGTCAATTCACTCATACTCTGTACCCGTAATGTAAAAGATTTTAGAAAAGTTAAAGGGGTAAAGCTTTTTAATCCTTTTGATGATTAAAACTTAACGAATACTGCTCAGGTTATTTTTAATACCATTCTTTTTTTCTTAAAATGCTTTAATTGTTTGACATATTCAAATCGCCCTAAACCATCAATACTTTGAAAAACCCTTCTTTACTTATCCTTTAATAACCCCACAAAAAA
>JBBRVK010000098.1:0-1915 GCA_038247045.1 Minisyncoccia bacterium
AATATGTAATTGTATAGAATCTCTCTTAACTGATTTTCAAATGCCTCATCTGGAGTCGGTATTATTTATATAAATTATGAAAAACGTTTGGGGAGGGGAGAACATGTTATTTAAAGAATTCGGAAATAAAAATATGCCGGTTATTATTTTACTTCATGGAGGTGGACTATCATGGTGGTCATGGAAGCCACAAATTGAGGTATTAAAAAAGGATTATTGTGTGATTGCGACGATTATTGATGGGCATGGCGATGATTGGGATACTACTTTTGTAAGCATAAAAAAATCGGCTGAACAGGTCATTGAGTATATAAAACAAAATCATAATGGAAAAGTCTTCGCACTCTGCGGTCTTTCTATTGGTGCTCAAATCGTAGTTGAAATATTATCACAAGAATATGATATTGCAGAGAATGCTATTATAGAAAGTGCTTTGGTTTATCCTATCAAAATGGCAGTTACACTAACTGTACCAATATATAATTTGTGCTATGGACTAATTAAAAAAAGATGGTATGCAAAACTACAGGCTAAAACATTAAATGTGCCGGATAACTTATTTGAAAATTATTATGAGGACAGTTCACGAATGACAAAAGAATCGCTAATCAATATTACTATAAGTAATGGTAATTATCCAATGCCATCAACTTTGTGTAATACAAAAACAAAAACGTTAATATTAGTTGGTGGGAAAGAATTATCAATAATGAAAAAATCTGCATCTTTACTGCACGAAACTATTAACGGCAGTTTTTTAAAGGTACTTGAGAAAAGTGGACATGGAGAAATTAGTTTAATCTATCCAGACAAATATCTTAATCTATTGCAGCAGCTTTTTGAAAATAACATAAAAGAATAATATTCAATATCTACATTTAATTAGTTGTCTTCTTAAAAGATTCATTAATCAATTCAATGGTTATGAAGAATGGTAATTAACTGCGAGCGGAAATTTATTGATGTAAGATAAAGATATATGCGGATTAGGAGGCGATATAATGCACAAAAAATTTACTAAACATGCACTTTATAAATCAATTATATTACACCTTTTTCCTGGTGTTTTTATAGCTACCATAACATTTGCTTTTACACCTTTTTTTCTTAATCATGGATTCACTAATGATATGGCAAATCTTATGGCTATTGTATTTGCATTAGTCCCTATAGAACTAGGTGTGATAATTTATGTAACTAAAAAGAAAACAGGAACATACAAAATAATTACTCAGCTACCTTACTTGGAAAAATCAAGTATAAAAAAGTATTTTATATTTATTCCTATTATGGCTGTTTGGGCAACTCTGATTAATAAAGTGCTTAATCCATTTGAATATGGTTTACGTGATACGTTTTTCTCGTTTATACCACCAGAATATATGCTTGGCAATAATGATATATCTGTTATATCTCATGATAAGCTTGTTATTATATTCCTTGCGAGTTTAATTTTAAATTGTTTTATTGCCCCTCTTGTGGAAGAAATCTATTTTCGTGGATATCTTCTACCACGAATTGATTTGCCACAAAACAAAGCTATCATTGCGAATGCAGTACTTT
The DNA here is from genome assembly GCA_038247045.1 of Minisyncoccia bacterium. Taxonomy (GTDB): domain Bacteria; phylum Patescibacteriota; class Minisyncoccia; order Phycocordibacterales; family UBA9973; genus UBA8515. Next base: position 1,564 of record JBBRVK010000098.1, read on the forward strand.
TTTCACTTTATCACTTTTTCAGTCCATGGCATTTTTTAAGTCGTGTTCTTATGATGATTCCATTATATTACTGGGTTATGAAAACAAAAAATATTAGGTTCTCAATTATTGCACATGTTATAGCTAATAGTATAACTTCGCTGTCCATGCTGTTTATTATTTTGTAATAAATTAGAGAACTATTTAATGATTTTTAGAATTTAATAGTATACTAGTCCAAACTTCACATAACAAAATGTTGCTGTTCGCCTTGGCTGGAAAGTTCTTTGTGGAAGGATAAGCTATATACGCAAGTGTATGTTTCGACCAAGATAATCAAAATAGACTGCCAAGGCACATTCCTTCACCAAGC
>JBBRVK010000099.1:0-1913 GCA_038247045.1 Minisyncoccia bacterium
AAGGCCCAAAATATTTTGATTAAACTTAAGTTAACAATTGAAAACTCTCTTATCTGACCTTATTTTTGCATTTTTGCAAAGACTTTTACGATTTTTTTATATTGACTTTTACATCTTTATATGCTAATATAAAAATAAATAAATTATCCTCTCCTTACCCCTAAATACGAAGGGTCGGCAAACTAATTTCTAATGATTCTACTATCATACCATATTCTTTTTCAGTGGACACTTCATAAGCTGTTCTACCATCTAAACATTGCCTAGGTGTATGATTAAACCAATCTTCAATTGATTTCAATTCTTCTTTTGAAATTAATTGAAGATTGGTTTTCTTTTTAATAAATTGTCGTATCCATCTATTAGTATTCTCTACCAATCCTTTCTCCCATGAATGAAATGGATGACAGAAATATATCTCTGCTTGAAGCATTTCTTCAAGTTTTTTCCACTTACTAAATGCAATATCATTGTCAGTGGTTATGGTTTTAACCACATGATTCTTTAGTATATTAACAATTGTTTGATTAACTAAATCATTGTTTCTACTTGGTATTATTTCTAATAATAATTTCTTTGAATATCTCTCTATTAAAACAAGTAAAACCGATGAATTATGTTTTGAGACAATGAAGTCCATTTCCCAGTGTCCGTATTCATACAGAGCATTATATGGCCTAGTATCTATCCATTTTCGGTCTATATCATTCAAGAAGCTATCTTTCTTCCTTTTCCTACCAGTCTTCATATTATTTCTCTCCCAGAACAAATATCTTTCTAATCCAGGCCTTCTTTCTATGAATTTCCTTATTGACTTCCTACTTGCATATTTAAGACCACTTTGTATCTTTAATCTATCACTAATCGTTTCAGGAGACCATCCACAACTCAATTTCTTTTCTACAAACTTACTTAAATTATTATCCATTGCTACCTTATTGCAACCCTTTTTCTTCCAGTATTGTTTTAAATACGCTCGATGTTCTGCTTGTTTTGCTCTATAATTCTCTCGACCTCCATTTTCATTTACTTCCTCACTAATAGTTGATAATCCTCGTCCTAGAACTCTCGCTATTTCACTGAAACTCTTTTCTTTTCTTAATAGTTTTTCAATACAAAATCGCTCCTCTTTACAGAGGTGTTTTTTCTTGTTTTTTAGGTTTTTCGCCATAAATTCATAATACCTTACCCTTCGTATTTAAAGGTGGGGAGAAAAGATAATTTAATATGATGAGACAGTTAAAAATATCATTAAAAATCACAAATCGTGATAGTCGGACGCTGGAGCTTTACCTACAAGAGGTAAATAAGATAAGTCTGATTTCTATAGAGGAGGAAATCGAATTATCCCAACGTATCAAAAAGGGAGACGTAAGTGCTCTCAATGAACTAACTCGGGCAAATTTAAGGTTTGTCGTTTCTGTTGCTAAGCAGTATCAGAATCAAGGCCTCAGTTTACCAGATTTAATAAATGAAGGGAATTTGGGTTTAATTAAGGCTGCAAAAAAATTTGACGAAACCCGTGGCTTTAAATTTATTTCGTATGCTGTTTGGTGGATTCGTCAATCCATTCTTCAAGCTTTAGCAGAGAATTCTAGGGTTGTAAGATTACCCTTGAATCAGATAGCAATTCTGAAGAGACTTAATAAGTTTTCGACAGAATTCGAACAGGAGAAGGGAATAAATCCTTCACAGGATGAGATTGCAGATTATCTTGAAATATCTGTTGAGAAAGTTGCAGACTCAATCCGAGTTTCTGGAAGGCAGGTCTCAGTTGATGCTCCTTTTAAAGATGGGGAAGAAAATTCCCTTTTGGACATTTTAATCAGTGAAGATAGCGAGAGTACTGATTCTTTGCTGATGAAGGAATCTTTATCACTCGAAATTGAGCGATCACTGGGCGTGCTCGATGA
>JBBRVK010000100.1:0-1904 GCA_038247045.1 Minisyncoccia bacterium
CTTTTATCTATATTTAAGTCCACCCCAAATGACTATGCTTATTCCCGCAGTATTTTGGAGGAAAGAGGAAATGAAAATGTCCGCTTTTGCGGGAAATGAAAATGTCCGGTTTGGACATTTTTTTAATGATTAGCGTATTGAAACTTTCTCCAAGGATGATCGGAGGCAGGTACTTTTGATAAAGGTTTTGCTAAAACCCAAGGACTGGATTTTTTAGATACTTTTAGTGGTTTCTCTGGGAGTTGTTTGTAATTTAAATATTTACCTCTTAATTTAAAATAAATTGTTCCATCAAGTCTTTCTTCGACGGTAACAGCTTCTTTGGGAAACATTGCTACTGCTTGAGTTTCTTCTAGCTGATACCAATTATTCTTGTAGCTGATGGTGTAATCATTTCGAATTGTTCGTTCATATTGTCGAGAAAATATGGAAGGTAATTTGTTCTTTTCTTGTTGAGCAATTTTCTTGTGTAGATTGGCATTTGATCTGGGAATTACACTAAACTTAGCATTGAATTTAGGAATAAATACTTTTAACAGAAATTCATTGGCTTTAGGTATAGTGGATATTTTGTTTAAACGTAATTCCTTAATTAATCTATCTTGTAATGTTTTAAAGAGTCTTTCTACTCGGCCTTTAGCTTGACTACTGTTAGCGTTGATAACTCCGATATTCAATTGTTGCATAGCTCTTTGAAATTGAGTTAGAGTATCAGGATTTTCTTTAGCAAGTTTATGATTCATAGAATAGGTTGAGAACTTATCTACGTAGATTTCATAAGGTTTTTCATTGATTTTGAAATATTCTTGCCAGAAATTGAAGGTTGGTTCTACTCCTTCATGGATATCAAATTTAGCGTGAGTGATTTTACCGGTAGCATCATCTATTGAAGCGATTAGACAACATTTTGGAGCTCTGTCTTCAAACCAGTATTCATATGAGCCGTCGTATTGCTCTAGCTCTCCATAGCTTGCCCTGCGTTGTCTCCAAGAGCGATACTCTTGTTTCTTTTTCTTTTTAGGTTTCCATAATTCTTCTTCTATCATTATCGCTCTAATTGTTTTTGGGTCTCTGATGATGTTGTGGATTTCTTCTAATTTTTCAGTTGCAAAGGTTGGTCCAAAATCTGCATAATATCTGTGGATCAGTTTCTTGATTTTCTCTTTTTCCTTATTGGAGATTTTTCTTGGACTAGCTTTTCCTCGGTTAGCATGGATCAGTCCTTTAATTCCATCCTTAGAGACTTTCTTTTTTAATCTTCGAATATGTCTAGTTGTAAGTCCTAGTATCTCACTAGCTTCTGTGTCTTTAATTTCTTTTTTAATTGTTTTTTGGATGATGTCATAACGACTTACTTCTTTTTGACTCATGATAATGTATTTGTCCATTAGATTAATATTAAGGATTAACCTAATATCTTATCTTATTAAAGCGGACATTTCTATTTCCCGCTAATAGGACATTATCATTTCCGTGTAACATAATTTTAGAATTTTGTTTAGAATTTTTAGAATTTAATTTTTTAATAAACCTTATGACAAAATCTTGATAAATGTGTTATAATATAGGTGATAAAATAGAACGAGGCTTGAAATTTGGTCATAAATAATATTTTAAAAATAAAAAATATGAATAATATAACAAAAGAAGAAGCATCAATTAAAGAAGCAGAATTAATTAAAGAAGCCCCAAATGTTTTGGAGAAAAAAACTGTAGATAATTCGAGAAGCAGAGTATCTTTTAAAATTTGGTTAATTATTATTTTAGGTATGTTTTTGTCTTCTATCTTAGGAGGATTCTTCGGTTTTATGGCAGGAGGTTTTTCGGGGGTTTTATCTAGCAATATAAAAAATAAAGTTGAAAATAAGTTGGGATTAAGTGATAAAATCAAACAGCGGGACGAA
>JBBRVK010000101.1:0-1849 GCA_038247045.1 Minisyncoccia bacterium
ATCGAAGATAGCCTTTCCTGTATTCACGGCCTTAAAAGTAATAGGTAGAGATGCTGTTCCAGATCTATCAAATGAAGCCATTACTCCATTTATAATATTAGGAGCAAAAGTATACGTACCATCATTTATATATACTGTATCCCCTGGATTAACAACATCTGCAGCTTTTTGAATTGTCAAAAAGGGAAGAACTGAAGTTCCAGGATTAGAATTAAGTCCAGAAGGAGAAACATAATAGTTACTAGCTTCAACTTTAGCGTTAAAAGAAAAAACACATAAAATAATAATTAGACTAAAAAATAATGCCTGCCCTAGGCCAGAAAAACCTGGAGTGGACTTTTTATTAAAATTTATTTTCATGCTCTATAATAATATCATATTATGAACAGAAAAATCTAGAGGAGTCAACAATAAAAACTAATAAAAGACAATCTTGTCTTTTATTAGTTTTTAAAAAAGAGAGATTCAGAACTTGAGACTACAGTCTAGAATATTTTTTAATCAACTGTTGTTGACAATAAAAAACCTTTAAAGGTCCTCATATAAGCAAGACAGTTTGATTGATATAGTGCGCGATGAGGGACTTGAACCCCCGACCTTCTCAGTGTAAATGAGTTGCTCTACCAACTGAGCTAATCGCGCATATCTTGGTTTGGTTAAAACTATTAAAATATAATTTACCCGTGAGCAACAAAAACAATGCCAATCACGTAATATTCTTATATTATCATAAATCTATTAAATTTCAAGCTATTTTATAATACACATCTTTATAACAAAAATACTCTATTTTCTAGGATGTTTTTGTTATAAAAACAAGTAATTAAATATTTTAATTCATCACACCGATAGACTTCGGTCCAAATATTCCATCAGCAATTAATTTATTGGCCCTCTGAAAAAGAACAACAGCTTTCTTTGTCGCTGGTCCGAAGAAGGTTGTTTCGTGATTAAATGATCCAGGCCCTGATTTAGCGACTATATAACCATGGGTATTAAGATAAACCTGGAGATTTTTAACGTCGTCCCCTTTCATGTTTAGTTTAAGAGTACGAGATATAGTTGATGCAGAAGAAGTAGTAACAGTGATAGGATTAGAGGCAGAAGCTGAACATTTCTTTCCTGTGATTACGCTAAATAAATCTCCATAGAAACAAGATGAGTCTGTACTAGGAGTAATCAAAACGGAAGAACAAGATTTACCTGTGATGGTACTAAATAGTTGTCCAGGTAAACAAGCCTCATTTGAATAAAAAGGAAGACCGTAGATAGAAGAACCACTAGAAGTATAACTACCTGATTTAAGTAAATTAATTATTGTATTGGCGAGTGAAGGACTTGAGATATTTCCACTGTAGTCTTTTACCCAAGCATACAGAGTCTTACTTCCCTCTGTTGCGAATGTATGTGTAGTAGGAATTATTAAATTCCAATTAGGGTCTGTCACATTTGGAACAGAAGGAGACTCAGAAATATAATAAGAGACACTTGAGGTTTCATCTGTGGCAGCAAAATTATTGATTAAAATAGAGAGTGAATTAGAAGATGAAGGAATAGAAAAATTAGTAATGACAGGAGCTGTAGTGTCTGGAATTGAGACAACATCATTGACGGTAATTACTAAATCAAAAGTTGTACTACCTCCTGAGTTTGTAGCGGTGACGGTGTAAGTATTGAGGTTAGTAGCAGAGGTTGGAGTTCCAGAGACGGTTCCAGTACTTGTATCAAATGAAAGTCCAGCAGGAAGTGATGGAGAAACAGAATAGATAATTCCTGACCCTGTAACAGTTGAAGTAAGTGGAGTAATAATTGTTCCTTTCGTAAATACTTTTGGTGAAGAGTACGAAAG
>JBBRVK010000102.1:0-1780 GCA_038247045.1 Minisyncoccia bacterium
ATATTCTTCGGCTAAGTTTTACGAGATGGGTTTAAAAGAATTTACTTTTATAAAAGACCTTCGAGATGAGTTTTAAATTTGTTTTGTATTTGGTTCAATGATTTCATTAAGTTTACTTTTGGTTTATACTATTTTAGGAAAAGATAAGATGGTTCGGAATACGGTTCGTGGAGACACGAACCGAGGCGGAGCCTGATGGATCCTTTAAATACAATTATGGTACACCAAAATAAATCTTATGGTTTCGAATGGCGCAGAATTATTGATGTTATTAGACAAAATCTTTTTACCCAAAGGGTATATAAGAAAAAAGGATACATGGTATTTGGTCACTAAAGATTGTATTTGTTTTTTTAATATTGAAAAGTCGAGATATGCAAGTGGGCATTATGGGCATGTGATGGGGTGTTTTTTAAAGGAAATACACGGAGAAATAGACCTTTTTCCAAAACCCCATGAGAATCATCTTCAATACGATTTAGGTGAATTTATGGACAGGCGGTTAGTAAAAAAAATGTTTAGTTTAAATAACTCCGATTACGAAAATGATGAAAGAGAAGTCATCATTACAGAAATAGTAGCAAAATATGCATTACCATTTTTGCAGGATATAAGTACTAAAAAAGGTTTAGTTGATGCAGTGGGTAAATACAAGGGATTAGAACATTGGATGAATGTTAAAATGAAGAAAGCATTATCAATTCCATTTGAAGACTGAATTTGTTTGACTGACGGTGCGATTGTTTAGCTTGATGTACTTTTCCCGTTAGATTGCCTGATTTGCTAAAGTTGTCATTCGCCGACTTTAAGAAATTCAACAAAGAGGCTTAGATGTTGATGTGCCATTTGAGAACTATACACCCACCACTCCAGATTTCTGGTAAAAAATAAAGTATAAAAAAAGAGTTTTTGCTTTATGTCCCCCACTGGCGCAAGTGTTCCGCTTAAGCGGTTCACTTGTGACTTTTAAAATCCGCCCGATTGTATCGGGAATTAGAATTACAAATGCTCAATCTCAATCAGCCCCTGTTCATTTGTGTAGTAATTTATGGCGCTACTGTATTTATAATGCCACGGCTCCCAAACTAAACCACTCCTTACAGGATTTTCATGAAGATAATCTAAACGTTGTTTCATCTTTTCTGCGGTGTCTAATTGAATGGGATGATAATCCTGTTTCCAAAACTGGAACACTTTATTATTGTTGTTATTTTTTCCGGTATAAGCAAATATATTTAACATCCACTCTTTTCTGCTTTCACTGCTATTTTCTTGTATTGATTTAATTATTTGCTTGCTTGTATATTTCTTTAAATCCCGCACTATGTGTTCAAGCTTATTGGCATCGCTGCTCATTATTAAATGAACATGATTTGTCATAATAATCCATGCATGTAAAACCAGGCCCTTGTTTAGCTGGCAATACTTCAAACTTTCAACAAACAACTCTTTATACTGTTCTCTGCTAAATACATCGATCCAACCAACTACTGAAAATGTTACAAAATGTGGTATAGCATCTTCACCAACTTTATATTTACTACTCATTGGTTAAATATTTTCACTTAAAAATAAACTTCTTTTTCTTAAACTTAAAGTATTTTGCAGTTTTTCAACCGATTAGAAATGAATATATAAATTAAAATGACATAGAATAAATAGTGAGCAATTTAATTAGTTATTGTTCAATTTTTTAGGCAGTCCCTACTGCGGTTAAAAACCGCCCATACTATTTATCACAAGTGAAATGCCTGCGGCAGAACACTTGCGCCAGTTAAGG
>JBBRVK010000103.1:0-1725 GCA_038247045.1 Minisyncoccia bacterium
ATGTTTTGTCGATTTTAAAATAGTTTTGGGATTTTAGTATTGGGTATTGAGTAAAATACCACAGCGGCAGATTGAAATACGTCACTCGTGACTCGTAACTTTCAACTTGTTGTCTCGTCCTGGAAATAGTTTACAAAAATAAGTACTGTTTTCTTCTACAGCAAAGACAAAATACTTGGAGCGTAGCGGGTTCTAACCCCAAGTTTTTTGTCTTTGCTGTTAGCATTTTTTCTTTCTTTTTTGCTTCTTTTTTCTTTCTTTTTTTGTAATGTGTTCATAACTTTTTCTATGCTGCGTATTTTTGATTAGGAGTCATATATTCTATACTCATATGAGGTCTCAAATTATTGTATGTTGCTATTGCTTCTTTAATTGATTTATATGCCTGCTGTTTTGTTTTAAAGTTTTCTCCTAATAGAAACTCTTCTTTTAATATTCCATTAACTCTTTCTGCTACTGCATTCTCATATGGATTTCCTTTCTCTGCCATACTTATCTTTATCTCTTTGGAAGTTAGCAACTCTGTGTACAGGTTACTGCAGTATTGTATCCCACGATCTGAATGATGTATCAATCCCGATAGATCTCCCTTTCCTCTTATTGACATCTTTAATGCTCGTATACTGCCTTCCAGATTCAGACTGTCACTGAAATCATAACCAACGATCTTTCTTGAATACAGGTCTGTTATAAGAGCTAAATAACAAAAACTTGTTCCAATTCTTATATAAGTAATATCTGATACATAAACCTTATTTATTCCAACCGGTTCTATATCTCTTATAAGATTATCATAAATCCAGAATCTGTGAGACGAGTTTGTTGTCTTTGCATAACGCTTTTTACGTTCGATCAGCAATCCATTCTTTCTTAATATACCATATAACTTATCCCTGCCTAGTTTTATACCCATCTTTTTTAAATCAGGAGCCAACTTTCTGTAAAGCTTCTTACCGCCAAGCATTGGCATCTTTGTTCTAAGTGAATGTACCAATCCAATTATTATCTCTTCCTGAAGTCCTTTTTTCTGTTTCTTCTTTCTTGCCTTGTAATATCCCTGACGGCTTATTCCGAGTATTGTACATATCTCAATCATTTTCTTTTTCACTTGGATACCTTTACTTCTTTTACGGCTTTCTTCAATGACCCGGATGTGATGTTTTTTTTTAGATCTATTCCAAGTTCATCTTCGGCTACCTCAATCACTGTTTCCAATACTATTAACTTCAAATGTGCCTGCGCCAGTGCACTCTCCAGATCTTTCTTCTCTTTCTCTAATTGCTTCAATCTTGAAACTTCGTCTTTCAATTCTACTCTCACTATTTTGTTTAATAAATGCAATTTACCAAATTTCTTCATCCATTTCTGTATAGTTTGTCCGCCTCCGATTCCGTAAAGTTTTCGAGCTCCTCCTGATGTTAATTTTCCGCTCTCTATCTCTGATATTACCTTCTGCTTAAACGACAAGCTGTAGCGTATCGATACTCCTTTATTTTGTCTCATTTAATCTTATCCTTTCTTAATTTAAGTTTAAAAATGTTATTAACATTTTGTAAACCTATTTCAGGACAAGACAAGGAATTAGGAATTAGGAATTAGGTATTAGGTACTGAGTAAACAAGCTAAAATTCTTAATGCAATATAAATCTTTACTGTACAAAGATGATTTAGTCCTGTACAATTTAGTCCTGTACAATTGGATGTGATGCTTTATTGAGTATTGAG
>JBBRVK010000104.1:0-1710 GCA_038247045.1 Minisyncoccia bacterium
AACCGCTAATGAAATATAAATATTATAGAGAGACGGAAGTTGAGGGTTGATTGTAAAGAAATTTATAAATAAAGGAATATTAAGTAATACTATTAATAAAACTATCTCAAAAATTCCAAAGACTGTTAAATGAATTTTTTGTAATTTATGAAGTGATTTTTGACAAGAAAGAGCCGTCATAACAAAGAAGAAGAAACCAAATACGATAAAGGAAATCATTACCAGTGTGTTTGAAGCAGAATATTTTAGATATTCTGGACTAATCAAAAAGATAACAGTTGACCCAATAGCACTAATAGCTCCAAGGATAAGAGGTAGAGGAAGAACTAGTTTTAAAAAATTTTTAGAATTTGCGCGTGGAGCAATACCAGAAGGACGAAGTGACCAGTAAGAGAGTAACACCCCCGTCATACCAACAGTGAAATAATTAATGACTGTAATATTTAATGGTGTAATAGAGAAAGTATGACCAAGTACAGCCATATATATAAAGAAAAATAATCCAATCAAACTTTGATTTAAGAAAACGCTACTAAATATTTGAATATTCAAAATAAAATTATCAGCAAGTTCAACAGCCCCAGGAAGTGCAGCAAAGCTATTATTCATTAATATTACCCCAGCAAGTTGCCTTGAAGCTGGGGCTCCATCAAACATAGCAATACCAAGGTCTGATTTTTTAATAGCAAGAGCATCATTGGCACCATCTCCCACCATGGCAGTAAACCCATCATTTTTGAAAGCTTCAATTAATTTTACTTTTTGATCGGGAATAATACGGGCAAAAATATTATATTTTTTTGCTTTTTCTAAATAATCTGATTCGGACCAAAACTTCATATCAATACCTGAGATTGCTTTATCGCAATTAATAACTCCAGCTTGTTTTGCAGTTTCGACAACAGTTTGTAAATTATCTCCAGAAATAATACGAATATGAATGCCTCTGTCTTGGAAAAAATTAATTGCTTCTTTTATGCCTTTTCGTAAAATACTTTTGAAAGTAAATGTTGCGATAAGAGAAAGTTTGGAATCTTCAATTTTTTCAGGGATATCAAGACTCTCTGTGCGAGCAATACACAAACTATTTTTTCCTGTTTCTAAATAAAATTTTAATCGATTCTCGAGCCATTCTTTTTCTTTTTCATCTGTTACTTGAGTTAAGAAAATATCAGGAGGTCCAACAAGAATAACCATTTCTATTCCATTTTTGTCTCTTAACTTAACCGCTCCAAACTGTCTCCAGGATGAAAATGGTAGTGAACCTAAGATTTCTCCATCCTTGGAAACACCCCCAATATATTTTTTGATTGCAATAATTCTCTGAGATGAATCACCTGAACCTTCTATGTATTGAGAAATAAGAATCTCAACCTCCTCTTTGGTTAATCCGTCCGGGAGTTCAATATCTTCCATAACAAGAGTATTCTCAGTTAGAGTTCCTGTTTTGTCCATACAAAGATTTTTTATTCTTCCAAGTTTTTCAGTTGCATTTATTTCCTGAAAAAGAACATGTTTTGTTGAGTAGCTAGCCGCTCCGAATGCAAATAAAATTGTAGTTATGACAACAAGACCCTGTGGCACAATAACACTCGCAAGAGCTCCAACATCATTTACAATATTTACCCAGTCTTCACCAACAATATAACCCCTAGCAACAACATACATAATAACTAAAATAAGAATATATCCTGAATATTTTATTATATC
>JBBRVK010000105.1:0-1709 GCA_038247045.1 Minisyncoccia bacterium
CAAGTTGAAGAATATGTGAGATACTACAATAACGAGAGACCTCAATGGGGACGAAAAAAGATGACTCCTGTAGAATACAGAAATCATCTTTTAGCACAAAAGTGACTTTTATTTGGTGTCTACTTTATAGGGTACAGATCACCTTCGGCGAGGGGCATTTTGTTATTTCTTTAAAACTTAATTGAGTTCATCTTCACCATTTCGTATTTTACTTTTTTTGATGATATCTAAAACAATGTCCTCATCGTCAGTAACAACAAAGCGGTTAAGGTCAGCAGGTGAGACTGTTTTATATTTTTCGATTAAAACTTCTTCAATTATTTTTTTAATTGGATTCCAGAATTCTGTTCCAAACAATATGACGGGGATAGTTCCGATTTTACCAGTTTGTAGATTTGTAAGCATTTCAAAAAATTCATACATTGTTCCTGAACCTCCAGCACAAAAGACACAAACTTCTGTTGTATAAGACATAGAAACTTGTCGGGCAAAGAAGAAGCGGAAAGGTATTTCTTTTGTGACGTAAGGGTTAGTTGCTTGTTCTTTCGGAAGTTTAATTGTGAGACCAACGGATTCTATTCCAGCATCAAAGGCTCCCTTATTGGCAGCTTCCATGATTCCGGCTCCACCACCTGACATAATAATGAAACCTAATTCTTTAGCGATTCGATAGGCGAGTTTGTAAGCACGAATATATTCAGGGTGTTCAGGTGCAAGTCTAGCTGAGCCATAAAAAGTCACAGATGGACCCATGTCTTTAACGGTATCGATTCCTTGGCGGAATTCTTCTTGGATCATACATAGTTTACTCTCTTCTCCGTCACCACCTGAGAGAGTCATGCAACCATTTTTAATATCATCGACGGTTATGTGTCTTGGTTCGTAGTTTGTATCTGTATTCATAGGTATGATTGTACCCTAAATAGGTTTCATTTTCAAATTATTGCCAAATAAACATATTATTAACAATTTGATATAATTAAAACATGCCGAGTAATTGGAATAAAGGATTAAAAAAGAAAATAATCTTTCCGTCCAAAAAATTTCAGAGACAATGAAGAGAAATCATATTGATAATTTTTACTGCTGGAGAGAATTAATGAAAGAGAAGGGGAAGATTAAGTCACAATATAATCCATTGGTTAAAGATGGAGATTTATCAGAATTAATTGGAGTTACTCTCGGGGATGGGCATTTGTGTGTTTACCAAAGGACAGAAGAATTGAGAATAATTTCTAATTCTAATAATTTAGGATTTATCAAAAGGTATAGTCGGATTATAAAAAAAGTATTTAAAAAGTATCCTTATATTCATACCTATCCAAACAGTCAATCGACAAGGATTGGTTTATATGAAAAGCATATTAGTAATAGAATTGGTATCTCAACAGGGGCTCGGAAAAATTTAACCATCAAGATTCCTAACTGGATTTTAAAGGATAAAAAGTATATAGTAAGGTATCTGCGCGGTTTATACGAGGCAGAAGGTAGTTTCAATGTTCACAAACCAACTTGTACATATAAATTTTCCTTTTCTAATGTAAATGAGTCAATGCTTAATAACGTGTTGGAGTTAATGAAAAAACTTGGTTTTCATCCACATAAAAGTAATTATCAGATACAACTTTCAAGAAAAGAAGAAGTTTATAAAGCAATGAAAGTTTTAAAATTTAGAGATTATAATTAAAATTTTGCCGAATGGTGTAATG
>JBBRVK010000106.1:0-1627 GCA_038247045.1 Minisyncoccia bacterium
GTGATAGATTACAAGATTTAATTATTTATTATGTAATGGTAAAATCCGTTCAAATCTTGTTGAATCGTCTTTAAGGTTCGTTCAACTCACTTTTCCAAGCACGTTTTTATTAGGATTTTCATTTTCATCTATTTTATTATAATGATTTTTTATAAATACAAATTTATATTAATTATATAACTCTATACCAATTAGCATAAGTTAGCGAACTTCCCTTAACAAATAGTTTCTCATTTTAAGATTGAATCTTTTTGTTCTGAAATATCCAGATATCCTATTCTTTAAATCTGCAAATGATTGATAGTATTTTAGGACAAATAGGTCTCGTTTGGCTATATTCCATATCTCTTCCATTACCATAAACTCTGGTGATGCTGTTGGAAGGTATACTGGTATCAGAGAGTCTTTGGTTTCTTCAAAGTATTTTAGTACCTTCTTTGATTTATAATGAGGCGATGCTTTATCCATGAAAAGATAGCATTTTGGAAATTTGGTATGTATTTTCTTTAGATAATCAAGAAATGTATCTCCGTTGAATATATCGTACTGTCTGAATAGCTGATTTCCCTCCATGCTTACGGCTCCAAAAATACATGAATGTTTATGAGAGCCTGTTACTCGGACTATTGGTCTTTTGCTTTCATCAATCCAAACCCTTCTTATCAGAGAATCATAAAAGAAAAATGATTCATCCAAGGATATTATGGTAAATGTTTCTTGTTGCTGCTGTGGCTGTGGCTGCTTATCCACAACAAGTATCTGGGTGACCTTTTTTTGAAATTATCTTTCTCTTCTTTGGATGCAGTATTAACATGTACCTTTCTTGGCACCTTCTGTTTGAATCCCCATTTGCGAAGAATACGGTAGATGTGAATATGATGGTATTTTATACCACTTTTCTTTATGATTAATTCTTCCACCTGTTTTGTTGTCCACCCTTGGTTGCTTTCTTTTAATTCTTCCTTAATCTCATATCCGATCTCTTCAGATATCTTGGTCGGCCTGCCGCTTTTCTGCCTGGTTTTTAATCCGTTTATATCCTCTTTATCATATCTTTTTAACCATTCACATGCCCAAGATTTACTTCGATGAAGATCTCTGGCCATCTGGGCAGCTACCTTTCCTTGATATACAACGTTGAGAACAAGTAGCATTCTTTCCTTTGTTTTTACATCCTGTTCATATCTGTATATCTGTTCAAACGATTCTCTGGTAAGAGTCAAATGAATATGGATAATGATGGATTAACTTAGCTATAAGCATTTATTAATATCAAACAAATGATAAAAGTGCAGTTTGGATATTTATGTTAATTGGTATATATTCAAAAAATTTCCTAAACGCAACATGAGTAAAGTTTTGTTTTGGAAGTGCACCATGAAAATGTAAAATATTGGAAGGAATGGAAACAATTTCACCAACATCTAAGAAATTTAATTCTATATAAGTCAATTCAAAATTTAAAATAGTATTTTTTTTTATTTCACCCACCACACCTTTTCCGTACAAAGGAAGCAGAATTTGTTCGGTTTCATGGAAATGTATTGTTGTAAGGGCTCCATTTAAAAATTCTACAAAATAAAGCTCTTGATCTTGAGAATTTGTTTCATTATAAACCTCTTTAATA
>JBBRVK010000107.1:0-1540 GCA_038247045.1 Minisyncoccia bacterium
CCTGATGAAATTATAAGGAACGTCTTTAGTTACAAACTAAAGACAGCTATAAAATTGCTTCGCAAACTACTGATAGCTAGAGATTCCCTCGCAAACTACCGATAGCTAGGGAGGGCCTTATTTTATACTAAATTCTTCAATATAATTACGATTTAAACTTTCGCTTTTCTTTTTTAACAGAATAATTACATTTGTTGGAAGCTTCTGAATACGATTATAGTCAAAAGGAGTTCCGCTATATATATAAAGAGACTCTTCGTCACATTCAAATTCCTTTGCAATAAAGAAATTACTATTGGTCACATAGGTTTTATTCTTCAGGTACAAATTTTCAGAAATTACTGTATAATATTTGCCAGATAGTAATAAATTTTTAAAGAAAACTGTATCAGTGCTTAAGATATTCTGGAAACCAATTATATTTACTCCTATACTAATTATAGTTTCATTATTTACTTGGATTGATAAATTTTTATTGTTTTTATAAATCAAATAGGTTGTAAAATCTTTGTCTTTTTTTTCCCAATATCCAGTCAAGCACTTATATTGACAAAATGTTAAGCTAATAAATGTAAATATAAATAATATTGGCAGTGCTAATTTTCTATTTAATTGCTTCATATGCTTTATTAGTGTATTTTCTTCTATCTAAATATCCATTAGGCAATTGGGTGTCATCACTTACACCATTTACCTTCCTTCCAATAGCATCTGTTATTTCATCATTTATAACTTCTCCAACTTTATTATTTAATTTCTTAATTTCCCAATAAATCATAGAAGCTTTCATTGCAATTCCGACATTAGTCGTCAATAATTCTAAATCTTTTCCATCAAATTCTTTTTTATCCTTAGGATATTTTATATTCCATTCGTCACTTATTTGCTTATACATTTCTTTGCCAGTCAAATGAATAAACCCTTTTCCTTTGAATGTAGACCCTTCTTTTGTTGATGGAGCTCCGTTTCCCATTCTACAGCCGTATACATAATCAAAAAGAGAACTACTATTTACATATTTATTTTTTTCCGTGCTGTCAGGAGTTCCCTCCTGACAAAATCATAGTTTGCTTTCATAAAAATCTTTGATAAATATTTCTTCTCCATGGTAACCCTCTGTCCAAAACCAGATGTATCCATCTTTTCTTAACAACCAAAGCAGCCAATTTTTTCTGCTTTCTCTTTCAGCAATAGCTTTCACAATCTTTGCTGCTGTAAATTTCTTAAAGTCTCGGATAGTGTCACTTAGCTGACCTCTTTTACTGCTGATTATCGAATGAATATGGTTCGTAATCACTACCAAAGCATATATTTCTAAACCTTTCTCTTTTTGACAAAATCGTAAGCTCTCTAAGAGAATATCTACATAAATGCTTCTTGTGAACACTTCTACCCATTGATGCACTGTGCAGGTAATGTAAATAAACACCTTCTTGATTAGTAATGCTATAACTATGAGCCATAGGCAAATATAATTCCTGATTGGGATAAATATCCCGATTATCTGTAGTTCGACAATCGCTGCGCTAACTTGTCGAAC
>JBBRVK010000108.1:0-1536 GCA_038247045.1 Minisyncoccia bacterium
AAGTCTCAACGTGCCTCCTGTTTAAGAAAGTATATTCGCTATTAGCATCTAAAACAGCTATTCCTTCCATAGAATTTCCTACAGCCAACAAAAGTTGATTAATAATCTCCTCCGCCTTTTTTTCTTTGTTTACATCTCTTAAAATGCAATATATATTACTGCCTTTTAATCTTTCTGAATTAAGATTTAATTTAATCTCAACTATTACTTTTGCACTTCTTGTTATTAAAGATACCACAAGCTTCTCTCCGTTAGGACTTTCACCTCTGATTAACTTATCTATCGCGATGTTAAATAGATCCTTATCGTGATCGCTAATAAATGAAAATAACGTTCTTTCATGATTCTCAACATCTTGAATTTCGGCCAAAACCGACCATGAATCATTATAATAGAGTATTTCGCCACATTTATTTATTTCGAGCACTGCATCATTGAGGGAATTTAATATCATTTTAAACCGTATTCTCTCTCGATGTATACTCGTTATATCAACGCCATAGCCAATTACAAGGTCATTTGAAGATGAGTCACTTATTTTGTTGAATCTTCTAACAGTCCAAGAATCAGTTCCATTCTGATTTGCTTCTTTAGTCGATTCAATTAATTCCGCATTCTGGGTTTGAATTGCTTTATTAAATTCTTCTCGCCGAGAGTGCGCCATATCGGTAGAAATTCCTTTTCTCTTGCAATAATCAAAATCGTCCTTACCAATCATCCATTGCCGCATTTCAGCATCCTTAATCGCCATTTTGTTTAAAAAAAGATACTTATGATTTTTATCAAAAACAGCTATGTCTGCGGGCAATTCATCAAGTATCAATTTAAAGAAGTTATCTTCTTCTGTTTGACGTTGTAAATTCTTGAAGGTTATAAGCGATAGATCTTGGTCTTTTAATGGCAAATAATCAACTATAATAACTGAACTAGCTTTATTAAAATCGAGGCAAATTTTCTCAATTACTTTAGAATTTTGTGAAATTGATTTTACCACACCCTGAAAGAAAAAATCGCTCTTTTTTAGATTAGGTAAATAATTCAAGCCCATTTCTTCTTCCGCAAAGAGTTCATTCTCACTTAACAATTTCTGAGCAAAATCATTTATTTTATGAACTCGACCGTCAATACCTGCTAACAAAATCCCTCCTTGAAAATTAGTTGAGATGCTCTCGAATAGAGCCTCAATCAAATCCTCATTGTATGTTTTACTAGGGTTGAATTCCATTTCAAGATGCATGATAGACGTAACAGAAAAATTAATAACCAAAGGTAGGTACTAGCATCTAGAGAAAGATAGGTGTTACTACCCATTTTAACTTGTTATTAATGCGCAATTTACCTCACAAAAACACTCTAATTTATGCTCTTAATTTACAGCTATTAATAAAAGCTAAATAGGGTTCACTTAAAAAGTCAGAAACACGTCAGATGCGAGACAAGAGGATTTTATGACGTACAAATAGTACTTCAAAATACTCTTAACGAAGCAGATGGCGTGTTGCTGGCTAAGCCAAATTCTAGAAAACAATAAAAATA
>JBBRVK010000109.1:0-1511 GCA_038247045.1 Minisyncoccia bacterium
AGAAATCGCATTGAAGGAGAAGTTTATTTCGTTTTTTTTATTGTGTTATCGGATTACAAATTACGATAGCTAACGGGAAAGAACACAAAAACTGGGATTGTAATTTTTCTCTTCGGTCAAGACCGCTGGTTCCCAGTGGCAGTGTGCAATTTTAAACATTTAAAGAAGCGGACATATTCGAGAGGAAGGGATTGAATACTGCGTATAATATAAACATATTTCCATCATTATAGTTTGGATGCAAAGCCATTTAATAATTCAATTTATGGGCGATTCTAAACATCAATATTTCATAAACGAACGATTTAAACCTGTTAATTTATCTCTTAAAAAAACAACCCGATTTTCAGTTCGTTTTTTAAGTTTGAAACGAGAATTTTGGTTTAATCCATTTTATTTTTTGATATTAAAAAATTAATTATAAATTTCAAGCCTTTTCATAATTTATAGAAAAAGATGTTTATATTTGCAACTATTTAAAAAAAACAAAGAATGATAAATTCTTCCCACGGTATTATTCTGCTTTATTTTATGAACTTTCAGATATTGGATGTTCTATAAATGCTTTGGAAAAGACAATGAGTACTAATAGTCTTACAGTATTTAAAAATAATCTCATAAACAGTTTTCCAGCATTAAAGACTGATATTGAAACAATAATTAAAAAATACGAATAAGCATGAAAATTACTTTAAAATTAGTGTTGTTTCTGTTTTTGTTATTGTATTTTATGGCGTGCACGGAAACAAGTCTTAAGTATGAGCACAAATATTATTTAATAAATAAAACAGAAAAAAAAGTTGTACATCAAATATCTTCAGATAAAGAATTTACAGGCAGTCTTGACACATTGTCTTTTTATTCCAATGGTACATCAGACAAGCCTGTATTGGAATGGAATGTTACTGCAATATTTAATTCACAGAGAAATGCAGTCATTTTTGTGTATAAAACAAACCTTTACAACATCTCGGATACCACATCGTTAGGTTGGTCTTCGCTAACGGGTCCAAACGGTATTTATACTCGTTTTGGAAAGAATATAAATAACACATCGTTCAGAGATGATGATTATTCTACATTTACTGGCGATTATTATCTTACCATTGACAATGATTTGTTATCGTTAATGAAAAAAGACTATGGTATGCTCGAAAAATTTAAAGAACATTATCAGAAATAACAAATTTAAATAGAATGCACGTTTAGCAAGATGTGTTATTTAACATGGCTACTAAACGTGCATTTATAAAATACCGTTTGCAAAATGGTTTGACTAAATCTCACAGAAAAAACCAACAACAAATTCTCTACAACCACTGCACGATTTGGTAACACCGGCTAGCCAAGCCATCTGCCCGACGCTTTGTGCAGTCCGACAATGTGGCTCGTGGGCAGCAGGCGGCTAGCCCTATCCGTTGTATAAGACAACAAAAACGGATTAAAAATCCTAAGAATATTATGAGTTGGGATTAAAAAACAAATCCCAACAACGGACAGCAGCTTTTGTG